>JANOSN010000685.1:0-1816 GCA_031415895.1 Polaromonas sp.
GCCGCTGTCTACGGCACTGTTTTCGGTATGGTTGCTCAATGAACATTTAAGCAAAGGCCGCATTACGGGGCTGGCCATGATTTTTGGCGGGGCGCTGCTGGTGGGTGGCGTGTCATTGTTCAAGGCGGTGTTTAATTTAGACGGTGTCAGCCAAGTGTGGAAGGGCGATGTGCTGTTTGTCTGCGCGTCTACCTGTTGGGCGTTTTATGCGGTCACTTGCCGCAAGCATGCGTTGGGCGCGGTGCCTGCCACCATTGCGGTGATTGTGTTTTGTGTGCTCACCTATATTCCAGTCTACGCGCTGCTGATAGGCACAGGTGTGCTACACAGCAAGCTGGCCACTGCGCCGTGGGGCGAGATTTTGTTTCACACGGTGTGGCAGGGCGGCGGGTCGGTGGTGATCTCGGGTATCACGTTTACCAAAATGATTCAATACTTTGGCCCGATCCGCAGCACCATGCTGACTGCTGTGGTGCCGGGTTTGTCGGCACTGGGTGCAGTGGTTTTTTTAAACGAGCCGTTGTACTGGAACCTGATCGCCGGGCTGGCACTGGTAACGCTGGGCATCGTGGTGGGCGTACGTGCAGCGGGCAAAGCTTCGCCTTTGCCCGCAGCCGTAGTAAAAGCATAACGCCATGAAGCTGCTGGCTTTTGACACGTCTACCGAGGTGATGAGCATTGCCGTGCAACACGGCGAGCAGATTTATACCCACACCGGCGCGGGCGGCGCGCTCACCTCCAGCACGTTGATACCTGCCATTCAAGCGCTCATGTTGCAAGCGGGTTTGCAGTTTGCGCAACTCGACGCGATAGCGTTTGGCCGTGGCCCAGGCTCATTTACCGGGCTGCGCACTGCATGCTCGGTGGCGCAAGGCTTAGCGTTTGCGGCTAATGTGCAGGTGCTGCCCGTAGACACCTTGCAGGCGGTGGCGCAGCAAGCGCGCAGCATGTTGACAGCAGACCAAACGCCCCGAGCTGTGTGCGCCGCGCTAGACGCACGCATGGGTGAGGTGTATTACGGTTACTATAATTTTGATAGCTGCTTGAGCAGTAAATACTTGGACTACCAGCCTAAATCACCCCTAAATATGGTGTTACCAGATGGTTTGGGTGATAGTTTAGGCAGTGTGGTGTTGGCAGGCAATGTGCGCCCTGCATACGACGCGCAGTTACCCGCTGCGCTGCTAGCCGCGCCCTACTTGGCTTGCTTACCAACCGCCACCGCCATGCTGCAACTGGCGCCGCAGTTGATAGCCGCTGGCCACTTGGTAGACGCGCAAGACGCGCTGCCGCTGTACATGCGCGATAAGGTGGCGCAAACCACGGCTGAGCGTGAAGGCGCAACGGCTACCGTTGCACCTGCCAATCCGTCTGCCGCTGCGCCTACCTAGGGATACACTCACACCATGAGCGCTTTGCCTACCCAACCTGCTGCATTAGAGTTTATACAGGACCTGAAAGAAGCGCGTCTTGAACCCATGCGTGCAGACGCGCTTGCGCAGGTGATGCAGATCGAGCGCAGCGCCTACGACTGTCCGTGGACCGAGCTTAATATCACCGACAGCATTGCCTCGGGATACTACTGCGTGCAGCTCATCGGCGGTACCGACACCGTGCTGGGCTACATGATTGCCATGCAAGGCGCGGGCGAAGTGCATTTGCTCAACATCACGGTCGACCCCGCGCTGCAGCGCCAAGGCTGGGGCCGTGTGCTGCTAGACGCACTAGCGATGTGGTCACGCGGCCAACAGGCGCAGTGGCTGTGGCTAGAAGTGCGCGTGGGCAATTTGCAAGCCATCACAGTGTATGAACGCTT
>JANOSN010000686.1:0-3266 GCA_031415895.1 Polaromonas sp.
CTGCGGTGGTGGAGGCGGTGGTGAAACGCCGGTGGTCACCCCGCCCGCGCCACCGCCAGTGACTGGGGGGTCGACACCACCTGCGTCTACGCCTACTTCAGCACCACCGGCTGGGTCACCACCTGCGAGCACGCCACCCCCCGCGCCCACCGTGCCAGCAGCCTTTGAACTGTGCCCCACCTCTGGGCCAGGTGCAGCAGCAGCGCCAGTCACCACGACGCTAGATATTCAAGGTGCCACTGGCTGGACCAACACGGCAGGCAGCCTCAGTGCAGCGGCCAATGGCACACGTGCCAACCGCGAAGGTGGCCCAAGCAGCGCACTGAACTGCATATCGTGGAAAGATGCTAACAAGAAATCCCGCGCGTTAAACTTAGGCGCGTATATGTTTGACTACGTGTCCAACGACAATGACACACGTGCCGTGGCCACCGACGATGCCGATGGCCACCCTGGCTTTGGTTATGTGGTGTCACACAACACGGTGAACGGCAACTCACCGCTGGGCTCGCAAATGCCTGCCAGTAGCGTTAAAACTACCGTCATGGCCGGGGCCAATCACGCTATCCACCGCGTCACCATGAACTACACCCGCGACACTGAAGCTGGCGGAAACGGCATCGTCATTCCCGTAGTGATTGAATGGCTGGTGGCCGCTGGCCGCAGCAGCCCGGTGTGGGCGGTGAACTGGAAAATGAACCAAGCCACTAAAGCCGCTGGGGTGAGCTTTGACACCTACCGCATGGACAGCCGAGGCCCTTATGGCTCAATCGGCTGGGACGGTCAAAAACAATCCTCGGGCAGCGCAGAAGTTGTCACCCGTGTGGAGTGGGGCGCTGGCGGTCGCGGCTTTGTCGCCAATAGTGTCACCGGCGTGAAGAACAGCAGCGCATGGGATTACAGCCGTATTGAACCGGTGAACTACAACCGGGCCTTGGCTGGCAGCGACCTAGAGTTTGGCATTGTGCAAACAGCGCAGGACAGATATATGGGCTATCCAGACTTCGTGCAGGGGCGCATTGTAGGCACAACGTCTGGCGCATACGGCAACGCCTGCACACCTAACAATACGCTGATGCCATGCGCTAGCTACTGGCCTTACCAAATGATGCAATTTTCAGCCGCCGATGGCTCTTTCGGCCCCGCAGCCACTACCGGCAAACTGATGGCCTGGGGCACGCCTTATGGTTGGCTGGGGGCATCGACCATTAGCAGCTTTGACAACGCCTTGAGCACCGCTGGCACCGGGGAACGCGGCTACGCCACCTTCATCGCCTGGGGTCGCATCGGCGCGGGCAATGCTGTCAACGAGGTTGTAGCCGCAGCCAAACTCTACGCTGAGACTGCCAGTTCCTACACCACCAGTGCCATCAACGGCAATGTGGGCACTATTGCTACCGACACCGCTAACTTGGGTGGCCCCACTCTGCGTGGGTTACCTGCCAACGGCTACAACGCTAATTACAGTGCTTTTGAACTTAATGCAGGCAACAATAAAGTAGACGTGACTTACACAGTGAACGCAGTTGGCCTTCAACTGACCAACCCGATTGTCATCGTCAATAGCTACAGCGGCGCAGCCCCTACTCTCAAATTAGACGGCACTACACTGGTCAGCGGCACCGACTATTTGGCATCATACGACACCCAAGGCCAGCGCCTGTGGGTGACCTTGCTTAAAACCATCACCACCACAGCGCGTTTGCAAGTGAACTGAAAGAGCAACTATTGGAGCTCTATCGCGCTAGGTCTCGATGGTCAATCTTGATACAGCGGTCTTGCACTACCTGCAGGCCCGCTGTATGGGCTTTGGCTGCGGCTTCGGTGTGGGCAATGCCTTGCTGCATCCACACTGCGCCAGCTTGCACGGCTATGGCCTCGTCGACCACGGGCGGCACGTCATCACTGTTGCGAAAAATGTTGACGATGTCGATACGCTGGCCTGCGGGCAAGCTGCTGGCTGCGCTGTACAAGTTGGCGTAGCAAGGTTCGCCCAAAATTTGTGGATTGGTTGACGCGGCCACCACGGGGTTGACGGGGATGATGCGGTAACCCACCGCCTGCAGGTATTGCGCGACACCATAACTTTCGCGGTGCGGCTTGGGGCTCAGGCCCACGATGGCGATGGTTTTGGCGGTGCGCAATAGTGTGGTGATATCAGCCGCAGAAAGTTGACTCATAAATTAAATTGCATCTTCCCGGTGTAATCTGCTGTGGGCGTAATCAGGATTTGTATTTGACCGAGCAACCATACGGCTTGGTGTTGGCGCTGCTAATGGGTTTGCCTGCAGCGACCTCACCCAAACTTTGTTTAACGTAGTTGGTCGCTGTTTTAATGTCTGCGGGGTTAGCCGTAGCAATGCTGTCAATGCCGCCTGCGTACACCAAGTTGCCTTGCGGGTTGATGATGTACATGTGCGGTGTGGTGCGCGCTGCGTACTGCTGGCCGATCTTGCCGCTCTCGTCCATCACAGTGTGGGTGGCTTGGGCTTTTTGCTCGGTCATCCATTTTTGTAGCGCTGCCGGGGCTAAGTAGTCTTGGTGTGCGGTGTCTGTAGAGTTAATGGCCAGCCACACCACGCCTTTGTCAGCAGCGTCTTTTTGGGTGGACTGCATGTTTCCTGCGCCGTAGTGTTTTTTCACATACGGGCAGCCGGGGTTAACCCATTCCAGCACCACGGTTTTGCCTTTAAAGTCAGCCAGGCTCACGGTTTTGCCAGAGGCATCTTTGGCGGTAAATTCAGGCGCTTTTTGGCCTACAGTGGCAGCGGCAAAGGCAGGCGTTGCCCATGTGATTGCGGCGGCAGTGGCAGCCAAGGCAACAGGGGTGATAACGAAGTGGCGACGTTGCATTCAAACTCCTTGGCAAAGGTTACTGAAAGATTGCGCTGAGAAATACTGCACTACAGTTTAGCAATCGCAGCGCGCACATCGGCGTGATTCAAAATTTCCGACATCACCACAGGCGCACTGCCCGGCTTGTACAGCACATACACGGGCACACCTTGGCGGCCTAGCGCGGCCAAGGCTTGGGTGATAGCCGGATCGCGGCGCGTCCAGTCGGCGCGCAGCAGCTGCACTTTTTTACTATTGAAATCGGCCAGCACGTCAGCGTTGTTGAGCGTAGTTTTTTTATTCAACTGACAAGTCACGCACCACGCAGCGGTAAAGTCGACAAACACTGGCTGCCCATTGGCCAGCAGCTGGTCTACCTTGCCCGGCTCCCACGCTTGCCAGCCATTGGCGCTTTGTGGCGATGCAGCCTG
>JANOSN010000687.1:0-2294 GCA_031415895.1 Polaromonas sp.
TCTGGCAAATCAACTGCATCTTTGCCAGAGCCCGCCTGAGTACACGCCTGAAAACGTGATGTCGATTCGTGTGAAGAAGGCGAAGGTGAGCCAGTCTGTTTTTGCGTCGATACTGAACGTAAGCGTTTCTGCGGTTCAAAAATGGGAATCGCCCAGCTCTGGCAAACACCCTAGCGGTGCAGCGGCCAAGCTGTTGCAGTTGATTGAAAAGCGTGGATTGGAAGCCATCGTAGCCTGATCAGACTGCTTAAAGCCGCTAAGAGTCATGTGACGATTTGGAGCGTTTCGAGAAAAAACTGAAAAAATACGTGCACGAGTGGCACTTTACGTGCTATTTCAATTTATACGTATAATAGAGTTTATGCAAAAACTTACCCTCTCTATCGACGACGACATTTATGCCATGTTGCACAGCCAAGTTGGGCGGGGCAGCATTGGGCGTTTTGTGTGCGATGCGATTCGCCCGCACTTGCGAGATGCATCCGCCGCGAATAGCAGCACAGCCTTTGGTATGTTGTCACATTTGGCTAAGCCAGTAAACGCCAACGCGGCTGCGCAGGCCAAGCGCCGGTATCTAGAGCAGCGTTATTCCGCCA
This sequence comes from Polaromonas sp., assembly GCA_031415895.1. Classification (GTDB taxonomy): domain Bacteria; phylum Pseudomonadota; class Gammaproteobacteria; order Burkholderiales; family Burkholderiaceae_C; genus JAAFIP01. The sequence goes on from JANOSN010000687.1 coordinate 597, forward strand.
AGCAGTCGGCGTAAAAATGCTGACCATCGACACTAATATTTTGCTGCGCTACGCGCTGAACGATCACCCCAAGCTGTCTCAACGCGCCAAGGACATCGTCGAGGGCAATACCTGCTACGTGCCCTTGCTGGCGCTTGCTGAGATGGGTTTTGTATTGGGTTCAGTGTACGAAGCCAGCCCTAAGGACACAGTGGCCTTTGCCAAAGGTTTGATGAAGCAAAAAAATCTGCGTTTTGAGCATGAAAGTCGTGTTCTGCAAGCCTTGGCTGGAGTAGAGGCCGGTGTGGATTGGTTTGATGCTTTGCTCTGGGCTGCTGCTCCCGCTCAACACGAGTTCGTGACGCTAGATAAAAAGTTTGCCAACAAAGCGACCAAGCTGGGCTGGCAGCCTGCGGTTGTGTGCAAACTTTGACGGCATTTAAGACCGAGTGGCTGAACTGACCGAGGTGAACAGCACTGAATCCTAGCCATAATACCGACATGATTGAACGCATGCTTTGGCACCCTGTAGCTTTGTCGACGGACCTGGCAGATAAACCTGTGGCGGTGCAACTGCTGGGCCAGGCCGTGGTGCTGTGGCGTGATGCCCAAGGCGCGGCGCATGCGTGGGCAGACAAGTGCCCGCACCGGGGTGCCAAGCTGTCGCTAGGCCGCGTACAGACTGATGCGCAAGGCGCCAGCACGCTGGAATGTGCCTACCACGGCTGGCAGTTTGGCGGGGCGGGGCATTGCGCGTTGGTGCCTGCGCTGCCTGCCTTTGCACCGCCACCTGCGCATTGCGCCAAGACTTTTATTGCATGCGAAGCATATGGCTTGGTGTGGGTGCAGTTGGATGCTGCGCAAACGCAATTGCCTGCTTTTGCAGCCGACAGCGAACTGCAGTTGCGCAAAATTGCTTGTGGGCCGTATGACGTGGCCACCAGTGCACCGCGTGTGGTGGAAAACTTTTTAGACATGGCGCATTTTGGTTTTGTGCACGAAGGCTTTTTAGGCGCGCGTGACACCACCGCGCAGGCCGACTATGCGGTAGAACGCACGACACATGGCATACGTGCCACGGGCTGCCGTGCCTGGCAACCGCAAAGCAGTGTGCACGCCACGCAGGGTACGGATGTGTCATACACCTATGAGGTGGTGTCTCCATATTGCGCGCAGCTGGTCAAAGTACCTGATGGCGGTGGCACCGCGATAGGTGGAAAAGTGGTCGATTATCGCGAGTCGATTGCCCTGTGGGTGTGCCCCGTGTCGCCTGATGCCAGCCGCGTGTGGTTTACCATGGCGGTGGCTGATTTTGAAACGGCAGCGGCTGACCTTCAAAATTTTCAAAACACTATCTTTATGCAAGACAAACCCATTTTAGAATCGCAAAGCCCGGCGCGCCTGCCGCTAGATTTGCGTGCCGAGCTGCACACCACGGCAGACAAAGCATCTGCAGCCTACCGCCGATATTTGCAAGACAGCGGCATTACTTTTGGAGTGTGTTGAGATGCAAAGTAAAAGCGATCTAGTCAAACCCATTGCAACAGACCGCCTGCCTGACCTGCTGCGCCGCATGCCCAAGGCCGAGTTGCATATTCATATCGAAGGCTCGCTGGAGCCTGAGCTGATATTTGCACTGGCGCAGCGCAATGCGATCAACATCCCGTACAAAACCGTAGAGGACTTGCGCAAAGCCTATGCGTTTAGCAATTTGCAAAG
>JANOSN010000688.1:0-1979 GCA_031415895.1 Polaromonas sp.
GGCGTTGTCAATATGGTGCCGGTACTGGTGGCAATAGGTTTGACAGTGCGCAACATGGTGCTTGGCGATGCGCTAGCCCGCTGGATGCTGATAGCGTGCACTAGCTTGGCCGTCATGGTGCTGGGTTTGTATGCCAAAGGCTTGGGTCTTTCTGCGCCGGTTTGGGTATGGTTGATAGTGACAGCTGCGACGATGCTGTACCTGCTATTCGCCGTTGGCCTGACCATAGCGCGCTACCAAAATGAGCGGCGCTTGGAGCGCATTGCGCAGGGCAATACAGCCACCGATCCGATCACTGGTTTGCCAGTAGGCTCTGTGCTGCTAACGAAGGTGGACGATGCCATGTGGCGCAGTGCCCGCCTTGGCCGTGACACCGTGATGATGGCGATCTGGGTGAATAACTTGTATGAGCTTAACGAGACGGGCGGTAACGAAACAGTGCAAGAAATTCGCCAGCGTTTGACTGCCACCGTGCGCCGCGCAGTAGGCTTTAAAGATGTGGTGGGCTTGGCACAGGCGCGCTGTTATGTGGTGGCCATCTCGGCAGTAAAAGACCCCGCCTACATAGACAAAATCACCACCAAAGTGCTGACCATGCTGCCGCGTCCTATGCGAGTGGGTTATATGTTGGGCGAGGCTTGGGTGTACACGCCAAAAATTAGCGTGGGCCTTGTGCACATTCATACAGCGGCGCATGGCGAGCCGCTGCAGGCCATCGACCAAGCTGTGCGTTTAGCGCAGCAGGCAGCGTACATGCCTGATAAGTTGCTAAAGACTGAGCGCACAGAGCCATCCAGAGCCTCTGCTTGAGCTTGGGTCTAGGCCCCTAAGCCACAGGGTAGGTGCCCGGCAGCAAAATGCTTTTATCTACCGTGTTAATGTTGGTGCGGCCACAAAACGCCATCGTCAAATCCAGCTCTTTGAGCAAAATTTGCAGCATCTTGGTGACACCTTCTTCGCCATACGCGCCCAGCGCATAGAGCCAAGCACGGCCAACCATCACCCCTTGTGCGCCCAGCGCGCGGGCTTTTAAAACATCTTGCCCACTGCGTATTCCGCCGTCCATCCACACTTCAATGTTCTTACCTACTGCATCTATTATGGCGGGCAGGGCGGTGATGGATGACGGTGCACCGTCGAGCTGGCGGCCACCGTGGTTAGACACTATCAGCGCGTCTGCACCGCTGTCGACTGCTAAGCGCGCATCTTCAGCGTCTTGAATGCCCTTGAGCACAATTTTCCCGCCCCAGCGTTTTTTAATCCACTCCACATCGCTCCAGTTGAGCGTAGGGTCAAACTGCTGCGCTGTCCAAGCCGACAGAGACGACATGTTTTCTACGCCCTTCACATGGCCCACAATGTTGCCAAAGTCACGGTGCTTGGTGCCCAGCATGCCCATGCACCAGCGCGGCTTGGTGGCCAGGTTGAGGATGTTGGGCAGGGTCAGTTTAGGCGGCGCGCTCAGGCCGTTTTTAATGTCTTTGTGTCGCTGGCCCAGGATTTGCAAATCCAGCGTGATCTGCAGCGCAGAGCAATTGGCAGCTTTGGCGCGGTCAATCAATCGCTCGATAAAAGCCCGGTCACGCAGCACGTACAGCTGGAACATAAACGGGTGATTGTTGGTGGCAGCGGCCACATCTTCAATGGAGCAAATGCTCATGGTGGACAATGTAAACGGTATGCCAAACGCCTTGGCCGCCCGCGCGCCCAGTATTTCGCCATCAGCATGTTGCATGCCGGTCATTCCGGTGGGCGCAATGGCCACTGGCATGGCTACCTTGCCGCCAATCATTGTGGTTTCGGTACTGCGGCCTTCCATGTTGACTGCCACACGTTGGCGCAGTTTGATGGCTTGAAAATCACTTTCATTAGCGCGGTAAGTGCCTTCGGTCCAACTGCCGCTGTCAGCGTAGTCATAGAACATGCGCGGCACACGGCTTTTAGCGACCAGGCGCAGGTCTTCGATGCAGGTGATTTTG
>JANOSN010000689.1:0-5993 GCA_031415895.1 Polaromonas sp.
TCGACATGGACGGCACCATGATCGACTCTATGGACTACCACAAGCAGTCATGGGTCGAGTTTTGCAAGCGCCATGGTATTGCTATTGACTTGAACGATTTAATGGAACGCACAACCGGCCGCACGGGCACCGAATGCATGGGCGAGCTATTTGGCCGCCACATGACGTTTGATGAAGCTCTGCCGCTGGTACACGAAAAAGAAGTCATTTACCGCGAGCTATTTGCACCCAGATTCAAAGAAGTCGCTGGTTTTAAAGCTTTTGTCGCCAAAGCGCGTACTATGGGTTTCAAAATTGGTGTGGGTACTGCTGGCGATAAGCACAATATTGCCTTTGCCATGCAGCATTTGAAAATGCACCCGCTACCTGATGTGATCGTAGGCGGTGACCAAGGGTTGCCTGGCAAGCCGGAGCCCGCTATATTTTTAGAAGCTGCCAGAGCAATGAACGCTAGGACAGCAGAATGCATTGTCTTTGAAGATGCGCCTTTTGGCATTGAAGCTGCACGGCGCGGTGGTATGCGTGCGGTAGCCTTGTGCACCAGCCACAGTGCTGCGCAACTAAGCGGCCTGCACGTCATAGCATCGGTAAATGATTACAACGAACTTTTGAATTCGAATTTTTTAGAAAGCCTAACCCATGTTTCGTGAAGCCACTACGCCGCTGATCAAGCGCGCCGACTACACCCCACCGGCTTACTGGATCGACACGGTCGATTTAAGCTTTGACCTGGACCCTGCTAAAACCCGCGTGCTCAATAAAATGCAGGTGCGCCGCAATGCAGATGTGCCCGCCCAGCCCCTGCGCCTAGACGGTGACGAGCTTAACCTCGCCCGCGTCATGGTCAACGGCCAAGGCTGCTCTTTCAAAATGGATGGTGACACTTTGGTATTGGCCGATTTGCCCGATGCCTGCGAAATAGAAATTTTTACCACCTGCAACCCGGTTAAAAACACCAAGCTGATGGGGCTGTATGTCAGCCAAGACACATTTTTTACACAATGCGAGGCCGAGGGCTTCAGGCGCATCACCTACTTTTTAGACCGCCCTGATGTGATGTCAATGTACAGCGCCACTTTGCGCGCTAATGCCAAGGCCTTCCCCGTGTTGCTGAGCAACGGCAACTTGGTTGACCAAGGCACGCTGCCTGATGGCCGCCACTTTGCCAAATGGGTTGACCCCCACAAAAAACCTTGTTATTTGTTTGCATTGGTCGCGGGCAATTTGGTTGCACGTGAGCAGCGCATCACATCTCGCGCGGGGGTTGACCATTTGCTGCAAGTGTTTGTGCGCCGAGGTGATTTAGACAAAACCGAGCACGCTATGAACTCGCTGATGGCCAGCGTAGCCTGGGACGAAGCACGCTTTGGCCTGCCGCTAGACCTTGAGCGCTTCATGATTGTGGCCACCAGCGACTTCAACATGGGCGCGATGGAAAACAAGGGCCTGAACATCTTTAACACCAAGTATGTGTTGGCCAACCAAGCCACCGCCACCGATGTGGACTATGCCAATATTGAAAGCGTAGTGGGCCACGAATATTTTCATAACTGGACGGGTAACCGCATCACTTGCCGCGACTGGTTTCAACTGTCTCTCAAAGAAGGCCTCACAGTTTTTAGAGACCAAGAGTTCAGCCAAGACCTGTGCCCTAACCCTTCAGCCCGCGCCGTTAAACGTATTGAAGACGTGCGCGTGCTGCGCACCGCCCAGTTTCCTGAGGACGCAGGCCCGATGGCGCACCCAGTGCGGCCCGATGCTTACCAAGAGATCAACAACTTCTATACCGTCACCATTTACGAAAAAGGTGCTGAGGTAGTGCGCATGATGCAAACCTTGGTAGGCCGTGAAGGCTTTGCCAAAGGCATGACTGAATATTTCAAGCGCCACGATGGCCAAGCTGTAACGTGTGATGATTTTGCGCAAGCTATTGCTGATGCCAATCCTGCATCGGCTTTAAGTACGTTGCTACCCCAGTTCAAACGCTGGTACAGCCAAGCAGGCACCCCGCGCGTGAAGGCGCATGGCGTGTACGACGCTGCAACGCGCACCTACGCGCTGCACTTGTCACAAAGCTGCCCTGCCACCATAGGTCAGCCCACTAAAGAGCCTTTTGTTATCCCCATCAACTTGGGGCTAGTAACACCGCAGGGCGATGACATGCCGCTGCAACTGGCTGGTGAGGCACACTCCGTGCCCGGCCAGCGTACCTTTGTGATGACGCAGGCCAGCGAAGTACTGCAGTTTATTAACGTAGATGCCGAACCCGTGCCGTCCATCTTGCGCGGCTTTACTGCCCCGGTAATTTTAGAATTTGACTACACCCAAGCCCAATTACTGACGCTGCTGGCGCACGACAACGACCCCTTTAACCGGTGGGAGGCCGCGCAACGCCTAGGCTTGCAGTACGCTATGCAACTGCTGGCAATGCATGCCGACATCACCAGAGGTATTGGCAAATCTGACATTGACAGTTTTTGCGCATCACCCTTTGTCGCCGCCCTGCGCAGTGTGTTGCGCCACCCTGACTTGGACGCCGCCTTTAAGGAACTGGTGCTAACCTTGCCATCAGAAAGCTATATCGCCGAGCAACTAGATATCGTCAACCCACAAGCCATCCACACAGTGCGTGAGGCCATGCGCAGCGCGCTAGCTACCGCGCTACACGATGACTGGGCATGGGCGTTTGAGGCCCACCAAAACCACGGTGGCTACCAGCCTGATGCCGTTAGCAGCGGCCGCCGCGCACTGGCTAATCTGGCGCAAGGCATGCTGTGCTTAGCCGCCAGAGACAACAACGACACCGTGTGGCCTGGCAAAACCTACCAGCGGTTTAAAGACGCAAGCAACATGACCGACCGCTTTGGCGCGCTGTCTGCATTAGTGCACAGCGGCCACGCGCTGGCAGCACCCGCGCTGGAGAAGTTCTACACTTTATTCAAAGACGAGGCCTTGGTGTTGGACAAATGGTTTAGCCTGCAAGCCGGTGCTACAGACCGCAATGGCGACATCTTGCCGCGTGTGCGCGCCCTCATGCAGCATGCAGACTTCATTATTAAAAACCCCAACCGCGCCCGCAGTGTTATCTTTAGCTATTGCAGCGGTAACCCGGGTGGCTTCCATCGCAGCGACGCCGCAGGCTATGTCTTTTGGGCCGAACAAGTGCTGGCGCTAGACGCCATCAACCCCCAAGTAGCCGCCCGCCTAGCCCGCGCCATGGACCGCTGGAAAAAACTCGCACCGCCTTACCAAAACGCAGCTGTTGAGGCTATCAAACGCGTGGCTAGTAGAAGCGATTTGAGCAACGATGTGCGCGAAGTTGTTTCTCGCGCTTTAGCTGAGTAGCGCTATGAGGGCGAAATCGGACTTCTGGACGCGAAGGTCGCTAAGGTTGCGCGAAGGACGCGAAAGGAATACCAAATTTTTTGAATTCAATTGGCAATTGCTCAGTGAAGGATAGCGTTTGTCAGGTTTGACTCTGGTTAGATAAAGCATCTAATTTTGGTAGTTTTTCTTTGTCTTCTTTTGCGTCCTCTGCGTCCGGCAGTCCGATTTTTTCCTCAGCCAGTGTCAGTCTGCCAAAGCCCGTGTGACGACTTCGCGCACGTCGTTGCTCAGGTCACTCTTAGCCGCCACCCGTTTGATAGCCTCTTTGGCTGCGTTTTGGTAAGGTGCGCTGAGTTTTTTCCAGCGGTCCATGGCGCGGGCTAGGCGGGCGGCTACCTGGGGGTTGATGGCGTCTAGGGCCAGTACGTGTTCGGCCCAGTAGATGTAGCCAGCGGCGTCTGGGCGGTGAAATGCGCCAGGGTTGGCGCTGCAGTAGCTAAAGATCACGCTGCGGGCGCGGTTGGGGTTTTTGAGGTTGAAGTCCGGGTGCTGCATCAGGCTGCGCACGCGGGGCAAAATGTCGCCGCCCCGGTCGGTGTTGCCCGCTTGCAGGCTAAACCATTTGTCCAGTACCAAGGCTTCGTCTTTGAACAGCACATAAAACTGCTCTAGCGCGGGTGTGGCCAGCGCGTGACCGCTGACGACCAAGGCTGCCAGCGCGCCGAAGCGGTCGGTCATATTGTTGGCGTCTTTAAAGCGCTGATAGGTTTTGCCAGGCCACACTGTATCGCCAGACTCGCGGGCTGCCAGGCACAGCATGCCTTGCGCTAAGTTGGCCAGCGCGCGGCGGCCGCTGCTGACGGCGTCGGGGCTGTAGCTGGTGTTTTGGTGGTTGTCAAAAGCCCATTCCCAGTCGGCGTGTAGTGCGGTGGCCAAGGCAGAGCGCATGGCCTCGCGCACGGTGTGAATGGCCTGCGGATCAACCACATCGAGTTGCTCAGCAATATAGCTTTCAGACGGTAGGGTCAGTATGAGTTCTTTGAATGCTGCATCTAGGTCGGGGTTGCGCAGCACGCTGCGCAAAGCTGCAACGAAGGGCGATTGCACCAACTGGGCAATGTCTGCACTGCCAATGCCTTTGGTGAAGTCGACGTGCAAAGCCACCAGACGCACTGCGTTTTGCATGCCTAAACGCTGCGCTGCCTCCCACTGGTTGAACGGGTCGTTGTCGTGCGCTAGCAGGGTCAGCAGCTGCGCTTGGGTGTAGTCAAACTCCAAAATCACCGGCGCAGTAAATCCGCGCAAGATAGACGGCACAGGCTCAGCGTCGACATTAATAAACTGCAAAACTTCTGCAGCTTGCGTCATGACAAAGGTGCGCTGGCCGGGCACGGCATGTGTCTCACCTGCGAGCTGCAGCGCCATATCCGTGCCTTGGTTGCTGAGCAAACCTAGGTTGATAGGGATGACAAACGGCTCTTTGCTAGGCTGGCCTGTCGCGCTAGGGCAGCCTTGCGCAAGGTGCAGTGCGTAGGTGCGCGCTGCAGCGTCGTACACACCATGGGCCTTGATGCGCGGCGTGCCCGCTTGGCTGTACCAGCGCTTGAACTGGGTTAGCAGGGCTGGCAGCGCTGACTGCGGGTTGGCGTCAGCAATGGCTTGCGCAAAGTCGTCACACGTCACGGCTTGGCCGTCGTGGCGTTTGAAATACTCGGTCATGCCTTTGGCAAAGCCGTCACGGCCTACCAAAGTTTGCATCATGCGCACCACCTCGGCACCTTTTTCGTAGATGGTGACAGTGTAGAAGTTGTTGATCTCTTGGTAGGCATCGGGCCGCACCGGGTGCGCCATCGGGCCTGCGTCTTCAGGGAACTGGGCGGTGCGCAGCACGCGCACGTCTTCAATGCGCTTAACGGCGCGGGCCGATGGGCTAGGGCACAGGTCCATGCTGAACTCTTGGTCGCGAAAGACCGTTAAGCCTTCTTTGAGTGAGAGCTGAAACCAGTCGCGGCAGGTCACGCGGTTGCCAGTCCAGTTGTGGAAGTATTCGTGACCCACCACGCTTTCAATATTGGCGTAGTCCACGTCTGTGGCAGTGGCTTGGTTGGCCAACACGTATTTGGTGTTGAAAATGTTCAAGCCTTTATTTTCCATGGCGCCCATGTTGAAGTCGCTGGTAGCCACAATCATGAAACGCTCTAGGTCGAGCGGCAGGCCAAAGCGGGCTTCGTCCCAAGCCACGCTGGCCATGAGCGAATTCATCGCGTGCTCGGTTTTGTCCAAGTCGCCGCGGCGCACAAACACTTGCAGCAAATGGTCTTTGCCTGCGCGAGAGGTAACGCGCTGCTCGCGCGCGACCAAGTTGCCTGCCACCAGTGCAAACAAATAGCAGGGCTTTTTATGGGGGTCGACCCATTTGGCAAAGTGGCGACCATCGTCTAATGCGCCTTGGTCTACCAAATTACCGTTAGACAGCAGCACGGGGAACAATGCAGCATCTGCACGCAGCGTGACGCTGTACATCGACATCACATCAGGGCGGTCTAAAAAGTAAGTAATGCGGCGAAACCCCTCCGCCTCGCACTGCGTAAAAAACGTGTCTTGGCTGACGTACAAGCCCATCAGTTTGGTATTTTTAGACGGGTTGCAGGTGGTGAAAATTTCAA
>JANOSN010000690.1:0-4872 GCA_031415895.1 Polaromonas sp.
CTACCAAAGGTGGTAAAGACAACATCGAAATCATCGAAGGCATTGGCCCGAAGATTGCAAAAGTACTGGCCGACAACGGCATTACTACTTTTGTAGCCCTCGCAGCAGCAAAAGCTGATGACATGACCGCTATGCTCAAAGCATCTGGCGGTCGTTTCAGCTTGGCCAACACAGCATCATGGGCTGAACAAGCCGCGTTGGTGCGGGATGGCAAGATGGACGAGTTCAAGAAGCTGTGCGACGAGCTCGTCGGCGGTGTAAAAAAATAAATTGTTGAAATAATTTTTCGGAGCTAAATCATGGCACAGAAAAAAGGCGGCGGCTCTACGCGAAATGGCCGGGATTCAAACCCCAAGATGCTCGGTGTAAAAGCTTTCGGCGGTGAACTTATCACTGCTGGCGCGATCATCGTTCGCCAACGTGGCACCAAGTTTCACCCAGGCAATAACGTGGGTATGGGCAAAGACCACACTTTGTTCGCTTTGGTAGACGGCAATGTGTCGTTTGGCCAAAAAGGTGCGCTGAACAAGCACACTGTGAACGTGACTGCAGCGGCGTAAGCCACTGCGGCAACGCAAGCCACAGAGTGGCGTTTGCCCCATGCAAAGCCCCGCTCGCGGGGCTTTTCTATTTCTTTTTGAGTAAACTCACACCATGAAGTTTGTTGACGAAGCCTACATCGACATTGCCGCTGGCGATGGGGGGAACGGCTGCGTCTCGTTTCGCCACGAAAAATACAAAGAATTTGGGGGCCCCAACGGTGGCGACGGTGGCCGCGGTGGCCACGTGTGGGCTGTGGCTGACATTGCCCTGAATACGCTGGTGGACTTTCGCTTTTCGCGCCGTCACGAGGCCAAGCGCGGTGAACACGGCATGGGCAGCGATATGTTTGGCGCAATGGGCGATGATGTCACCCTGAAAATGCCGGTAGGCACCATCATCACCGACGCTGAAACCGGCGACGTGCTGTTTGAGCTATTGGTGCCCGGTGAAAAAATCATGATCGCTAAGGGCGGCGACGGTGGCTTTGGCAATTTGCGATTCAAAAGCGCTATCAACCGTGCCCCACGCCAAAAAACCATGGGCTACCCAGGTGATCGCAAAGAGCTCAAGCTTGAGCTGAAAGTGCTGGCCGACGTGGGTTTGTTGGGCATGCCCAACGCTGGCAAGTCCACGCTGATTTCTGCTATTTCCAACGCCCGCCCCAAGATTGCCGACTATCCATTTACCACGCTGCACCCTAACCTGGGTGTCGTGCGCGTAGGCCCTGAGCAAAGCTTTGTTGTGGCCGATGTGCCTGGGTTGATCGAAGGTGCCAGCGAAGGCGCGGGCTTGGGCCATCAGTTTTTGCGTCATTTGCAGCGCACCCGTATTTTGCTGCACATGATCGACTTTGCACCGTTTGACGACACGGTAGACCCGGTCAAACAAGCCAAAGCCATTGTGGGCGAGTTGAAAAAATACGACAACGATTTGTACATTAAGCCGCGCTGGCTGGTGCTCAACAAGTTAGATATGGTGCCCAGCGAAGAGCGCGAGGCCAAGGTCAAAGACTTTGTAAAACGTTATCGCACCGCACTCAAAATCAAGGCCGCAGATTCACTACCGGTGTTCCAAATTTCCGCGCTCACACGCGAGGGTTGCGAGCCACTCATTCAAGCCATCATGGCGCACGTGCGCAGTATCCAAAAAGCCGCTGCTGAGCCCGAGTATATTGATCCGCGATTTATTGCTACACCCGATGCCGCGCCAAGTTCTCAAGCTGATGCAGCAGGCACAGACGTGACTGACCCACGTTTTGCACCGCGCGATGATTAGCCAAAATGGATATATTTGACACCTATTAGCTATGATTTTTATAGCTATCCAAGCAATAAATACTTGGACTACAGCCATAAATACCTCGTAAAACAGTAAAAAATGACCTTGCCAGCCACTGACACCTTGCGCAACGCACGCCGTATCGTCGTGAAGGTTGGCTCCAGCTTGGTGACTAACGAAGGCCGTGGTTTAGACGAGGCGGCTATTGGCCTGTGGTGTGCGCAGCTGGCCGCACTGATGGCAGACAAACGGGAAGTCATCATGGTGTCTAGCGGGGCCATTGCTGAGGGCATGAAGCGCCTTGGCTGGGCTACGCGGCCCAAAGAAATCCATGCGCAACAAGCCGCCGCCGCTGTAGGCCAAATGGGCTTAGCGCAGATGTACGAAACCAAGCTGCGCGAGCATGGCCTGCTGAGCGCGCAAGTTCTGCTGACCCACGCTGACCTGACCGACCGCGAACGCTACCTCAACGCCCGCTCAACCTTGCTCACGCTGTTGCAGCACAACGTGGTGCCCGTCATCAACGAGAACGACACCGTCGTGACAGACGAGATTAAGTTTGGCGACAACGACACGCTAGGCGCTCTGGTAGCCAACTTGGTGGACGCGGATGCCTACATCATCCTCACCGATCAAAAAGGCCTGTTCACAGCCGACCCGCGCAAAGACCCGCAGGCTAAGTTTGTGGACGTGGCGCAAGCTGGCGACGCTGACCTAGAAAAAATGGCCGGTGGTGCCGGCTCGTCTATCGGCAAAGGCGGCATGATCACCAAAATCCTTGCAGCTAAGCGTGCTGCGGGCTCGGGTGCTAGCACAGTGATAGCGTGGGGGCGTGAGCCTAATGCACTGGTTCGCTTGACCCAAGGTGAGGCGATTGGTACTTTGCTGGTAGCGCCCACGGCTAAAAACCAAGCCCGTAAACAGTGGATGGCTGACCATTTGCAGTTAGCCGGTGCCGTGCTGGTAGACAACGGCGCATCAGCGCGCCTGCGTGAAGGCAAAGCCAGTTTATTGCCAGTGGGTATGGTGGGTGTGACGGGTGAATTCTCGCGCGGTGACGTGATTGCCATCATCGACGCGCAGGGCCAAGAAATTGCGCGTGGCCTGGCCAACTATGCCAGCGCTGAGGCGCGTTTAATATGCCGCAAAGCTACCACTGAGTTTGAAGCTTTGCTGGGCTACACCGGGGAGCCTGAGATGGTGCATAAGAATAATTTAGTGCTTAAAAAATAACTAAATATGCTTGTAGTCCAAGTATTTACTGCTTCTTTAGCTATTTAATTTATAGCGTATTAATTTTTTCTGGTTTTTTTGAACTCCCCTGTCGCAATGCTTGATGTCTTTGTTTAGACGTGGCGGGCAGCGGAACATATCGCTCTGAGTTTGTAGCTGCCTGCGTTGTTGTGACAATCTTCGCGTAGCACCCCCAGTACAAAGAACAGAAGTCATAACATCAAACTAAGCCACAGCTACAACACTTACCGCCTTCAAGATGGCCAGAGTCTCAAGGCAAGCACGGGCTACCTCAGTGCCTTTTTTGACGAAATGTTCGCTGAAAAACTTTTGGTGATCCTCATGACTATGGAAATCGCGCGGAGTCAGCACAGCAGAGAACACAGGCACTTCAGTGTCAAGCTGCACCCGCATCAGGCCGTCGATGACAGCTGAGGTAACAAACTCATGACGGTAAATGCCGCCGTTGACCACCAAAGCGCAGGCCACAATGGCATCGTAGTGGCCGGTGAGGGCTAATTTTTTTACAACTAACGGGATTTCAAATGCGCCTGGCACATTAAGTACATCTACTTGGTTAGCAGCTACTTTTTGGCGCGAAAACTCAGCCAGCATCGCATCCCGCGCTTGGTGAACAATGTCGCTGTGCCATGACGCACAGACTACAGCAATACGAAGGGGCAACGCTTGTGTCATAAAACTGTCCTGAATAAGTTGCAATGCAATACTAACCCTAATGCTAATGCTAGGCACATCAATTTCATGATGCCTCACCCGGAATATTACGGGCGGTACCCAACAAAGTGGCACATAAGGTTTCTTCACCACTGGCGCTTACCGCAAACACATCTGCAGCGCAGATCGTCAGCAGCTTGCCAGAGTGCACTACCCGACCTCGCGCGCGCAGCAATGCGCCTTTGGCGGGTGCCACAAGTTTGAGAGTGGCATCTATTGCTCTGTGTGCCAGTCAATATGCGACAAGACTTTCAATTTTTGATCAGCCAACTGCTGAACTTGCATATCTAGCTCAATGACACGTTGGCGCAGTGTCACCACAATTTGAGCATGCGTTAAACGCTTAGAGCGATAGGCTGGTAACTGCTCAGCAATCGTAGCCAATGAAATGCCAACGGCCCGCGACATCACTATAAACACCACCTCGCGGCGTATCGCATTGTTGTAGTCGCGGTAGCCACTGCTTGTACGCGTTGGCGTAATCAACCCTAACCGCTCGTAATGCCGCAGTGCATGTACTGACGCGCCTGTAAGCCCGGCAAGCTGAGATATCTTCATAGGTACAAGCTTAGCAAGGTTAGTCCTGCACTAGGGTTGTAATATTGTCTCGCAGGCGATTGGAGGTTGTAGGTGGGGAATTATTGACGATAGAAAGCGTTTTAATAGCTTGTCTAGTAATCTACAAGAAGATAGCCTCTTCAAACTTTTACAGCTGCTGTACTAAAGGCCGATTGAGATTCAGCATTAGCACGGCTAGAGTTGATGAAAAATGTGGTGATGAAACCGTATTCGCACCCCAGCGCGCCCAACATACCTAGGCAGAAAATAGTGGATGCGGTGGAGAAGTTTTTAGAGTTAGTAGCGAGTAAATGAGTTAATAATTTAAAAACTGTATAAAATAACAGTATTATTGATAATCTATGCTTTATGAACACTCGGCCTATAAACTCTGGTTCCGCAGACCATATTGCGGTTTTTCAGGAAACTACTATCCGCCGAACTTGGCACGGCGAGCAGTGGTGGTTTGTCATAGTGGATGTAATCAGTGTCCTCACAGATTCGGTTCAGCCCGAAGGTTATGTC
>JANOSN010000691.1:0-2457 GCA_031415895.1 Polaromonas sp.
CGATCCGCAAAACCATCGCGCTCAACCCGGATGAAGTTAAAAGCTATTTTGACCAAAACACTCAGCGCCTAGCAAGCAAAGAAGAGCGCCGCGCCAGCCATATCTTGATTGCATCGCCCAAAACAGCTCCTGCTGCAGATCGCCAAGCTGCTAAAGCTAAGGCCGACACGCTGTTAGCCGAAGTGCAAAAAACACCGGACTCATTTGCTGATGTGGCCAAAAAGAATTCGCAAGACCCAGGCTCGGCAGTTAACGGCGGTGATTTAGACTTTTTTGGCATGGGTGCCATGACCAAGCCTTTTGAAGACGCTGCATTCAGCATGAAAAAGGGCGACATCAGCCCCGTAGTGGAAACTGAATTTGGCTACCACATCATTCGCGTGACTGACATCAAAGCACCCAAGCAAAAAACCTTTGAAGAAATGCGCCCCGAGATCGAAGTTGATCTGAAAAAACAGCAAGCGCAGAAAAAATTTGCCGAAGTTGCCGAGAGTTTTACTAACAGCGTATACGAGCAAGCCGACAGCTTTAAAGCTGTGGCCGATAAACTTAAGCTAGAAGTTAAAACTGCCAACAACGTGCAGCGCAAGCCCGCGCCTGGCACCGCTGGTCCATTGGCTAATGTCAAACTGCTGAACGCCATATTTGCGCCTGATGCGATTGAGAAAAAGCGCAACACCGAAGCGGTTGACTTAGGCTCTAGCCAGTTGGTGTCAGCCCGGGTGTTGCAATACACCCCCGCTAGCACCTTGCCTTTTGCCGAAGTGAAAGACCGCGTTAAAGAGCGTTTGATGGCAGTGCAGGGCGCTGAGCAAGCACGCAAAGACGGTGCCGCCAAACTGGCCGCATGGCAAGCCGCACCCGCCAGCGCAGTCACTCCTGAGTCTGCCGTGGTGTCGCGTGACCAAAGCACCAAGCTGCCGGGCAACTTGGTAGAAGCCGCACTGCGCGCTGACAGCGCCAAGTTACCCGCTCTGGTAGGTGTGGACCTAGGCGCCCAAGGCTATGCGGTGGTCAAGATCACCAAAGTGCTAGAGCGCGAAGCCAAAGGCGACACCGTCACCCAAGACCGTCAGCAATACACTCAATGGTGGAGCAATGCCGAGGCCGCTGCCTACTACAACGTGTTGAAAGACCGCTTTAAAGCCGAGATCAAAGTAGCTAAACCAGTGGCTAAAAAAGACGACTTGGTGGCCCAACAATAAGCGGTTATTTCAGCGTTGGTCAACGATCAGTTTGAACCAAGAAAAAAGCCTGCAACGCGAGTTGCAGGCTTTTAGTTTTTTTGGGGTGGCTGATGGGGCTCGAACCCACGACAACAGGAATCACAATCCTGGACTCTACCAGCTGAGCTACAGCCACCGCAGAGCGTGAATTATAGCGCCAGTTAGGCAAAGTGATTCAAACCTGTCACAATACGCATTGACGAATCAAGGCCCTTCCTAGCCATGTCGCATCCGCCAATCGGTTCAGCCGTGTCGCGGGAGGTTTATCAACCAACTAATGTTTCCTGCAGGGAAACGGAGGTCAGCACACTATGTCAGCGTCTGTATATCAGGCATACGGTAGCAATACCTATCTATTCGGCGGCAACGCCCCGTACGTCGAAGAGATGTACGAAAATTATCTTTCCAACCCCGGTTCTGTGCCTGATTCTTGGCGCAGCTACTTCGACGCATTGCAACACGTGCCTGCGTCTGATGGCAGCAACGCGCTAGACGTAGCTCACTTGCCGGTCATCAATGCTTTTGCCGAACGCGCCAAACAAGGCGTGACCAAAGTGGTGACCGCCAGCGCCGACGCGGCCATGGGCAAAAAGCGCACTTCTGCACAGCAACTGATAGCCGCCTACCGCAACGTGGGTGCGCGATGGGCTAATCTGGACCCGCTGCAGCGCACCGAGCGCGAGAACATTCCTGACCTTGACCCTGCGTACTACGGCTTTACCGACGCAGACCAAGAGGTTGTGTTTGACACCAGCAACACCTATTTTGGCAAGACCAGCATGACGCTGCGCGAGCTGCTGAACGCGCTACGCGAGACCTACTCAGGCACCATTGGCGCAGAGTATATGTACTCTACCAATCAAGACGAAAAGCGCTGGTGGCAGCAAAAGCTAGAGTCGATTCGTAGCAAGCCCAGCTTTACGAATGACGAGAAAAAGAATATTCTGCAAAACTTGACGGCTGCCGAAGGCTTAGAGCGCTATTTGCACACCAAATACGTAGGCCAAAAACGCTTCTCGCTGGAAGGCGGCGAAAGCTTTATCGCCTGTATGGACGAGCTGGTGCAAAAAGCTGGCGTAGCGGGCGTGCAAGAGGTTGTGATCGGCATGGCCCACCGTGGCCGCTTGAACGTACTGGTTAACACTTTGGGCAAAATGCCTAAAGACTTGTTTGCTGAGTTTGACCACACCGCTCCTGAAGATTTGCCCTCGGGCGATGTGAAATACCACCA
>JANOSN010000692.1:0-2123 GCA_031415895.1 Polaromonas sp.
CAAGAGTGCTTGCTACCGAACCGCCGCGTAGAAGTGGTGCTGACAGGTGTGCGCAAGTAACAAGGCCCAAACTACCAGCGGCTGCGCATCCGGGAGGCAGCGTAGTCGCCCAAAACGCGCTGCATGGCGGGGGTGAAATACCGGTCATCTGCAAAGACATAGCTGTCGTAGGTAACGCCTGTTGTGATAGTTGACGGTAAGCAAGTAGCCGCAGTGGGCGTGGTGCAGGCGGCTGCGGCTGAGTTAGTAAACCCGTTGCTACCAGGTTGGTTAATAATTTGGTTGGTTCTAAAAGCCATGTCGATATACAACACATTAGCCCCGTCGTTGACCAAGTCAATCAGCATAGCCTCATTAAGCTTTAGGCTAGCAGATTCGAGTACAGCGTTTAGGCCGTTGGCCGTGGCATAAGGTGATTTACCCAAGTTATAGGCTGCCGCTATCACCACATGGGTGCCACCAGCTGCTACTAAACGCTTAGCCTGCGCGGCCACTGCTTTGCCTGCAGCTTGTGCGTTGGCCAGCGCTTGGCCAGAAGTAATGGTGCCAGCTTTTACGCCATCGCCCTGCACTATCAAGTCGCTGATACCCGGGCTGAGCAATAGCACGTCGTCTTTGCCAATAGTATTGGTGGCTAAGAAAGCGTCGATTTGTTCAGTCAGGGTTAGCGTGGCGGCGCTACCTGCAGCGTCGGGCTTGATCGCCACGCGTGCATTGCCTCGAGCCCAGTTCTGGCCACCAGCAGACTGAGCAGTCAGTGCCATGCCATAGCTGGCAGCGGTGACTTGCGCCCAGTTATTAGAACTACCATCTTTGACGGTGTAGATCGTGCCGCCGACTTGTCCTGCGTCGGTCAGGCCATCGCCAAAGGCAATAAACCGGGTAGGCACTAGGGTGGACTCAGTTTTGGTGCCGCCACCGCAGCCTGCCAAGGCTACTGCAGCCATCACTACTGCAGACAAGGCAAAACCGCGACGGTGCAGTGCAGGGGTGTGGGAAATTTTCGATACCATAATGACTCCAGAATTCAAACTGTGCTTCAGTGTTAATCACCGCACGCAATAACTAAGTGGGGCTAGGCAGCAGACTACCAAGAGCTACCAAGTTCATAAGCCCTATCTTAACGCGCCAATCTTTGATACACGTTAAGCCGCCGCACGCTCAAGTCGGTCACGTACGCCGTCCCAGGCGTGGTCATCGGGCGGGGCTTCAACCCAAATCAATTTCACGCCTTCGGCATCAAAAGCGCGCAGTACCGCAAATAATTGTTGTGCCGTGGCCAATGCATCGTCGGGCATGCGGCGGCGGATGATACTTGTCGAGCGGGATGCCAAAATCGCACGCGAATACACCGCAATATGTGCCGCCTCAGCACCCAATAAATCTAGCGCAGTTTGCAAAGCTTTCGCATTCATTAAGCGCAATCGTGCATTCGGCGCGTAGTGGGTGTCCAGAGTGCCAGAGGCTTTAGGGGCTACGGACAGACCAGTAGCCAAAGAAGTCGAATTAACAGATAAATCAGGCTGTAGTCCAAGCATTTGTTGCTCAAGCAGCTCTGAATTTAATAGCAATCTTTGCCCCATAGCAGCCTCAATTTGAGCCACGCTGAGCACGCCGGGGCGCAGCAGTATGGGTGCGCCGCGCGTGCAGTCGATGATGGTGGACTCTATGCCCACGCTACAAGGCCCGCCGTCGATAACGGCTATCCCAGCGCCTAGCTCGTCGCGCACATGCTGCGCTGTCGTGGGGCTGACTTTGCCAAACTTGTTTGCACTGGGCGCGGCTATGCCATGCACGCCCCGGGCTGCGCATTGGCGCAAAAGGTCTAAAGCCACAGGGTGTGATGGGCAGCGCAGACCGATAGAGCTTTGTCCCCCTGCACTGGCTGTCGCTACGCCGTGTTTGCGCGGCACGATAACCGTAAGTGGACCAGGCCAAAAAGCCTTGCACAAAGCGCGCGCAAAGTCGCTCATACTGGCCGCAAAATGCTCTGCACCAGCCAAGTCGGCCACATGGACGATCAGCGGGTGGTCTGCCGGGCGGCCTTTGGCACCAAAAATCTTGGCTACCGCGGTATCGTTACAAGCATCAGCGCCTAAGCCATATACCGTTTCAGTAGGAAT
>JANOSN010000693.1:0-4207 GCA_031415895.1 Polaromonas sp.
CCAAAACGGCCAGCAGGTGCTGCCTCTGCCCGCTTGCCACCTGGGCGGTCGTCGCCACCGCGCATAGCGATAACGGGCTTGGCTACTTTGACCGGGGCTGCAGGTGCTGCGGCAGGTTCAGGTTCTGCCGCAGCTTCAGCAGAGGACTCAGCAGATGATTCAACTGACGCATCGGCTACAGATTCAGCATGCAACGCATCCGCTGGTGCAGCGGCTGAATCGTTAGTTACCGCCGCAGGCGCTACCTCAGTAGTGGCATCAGCCTCTACATTTGCACTTTCATTTGCTACAGTTTCAGTAGCTGCTTGAGCAATAGATACTTGGACTACCGCCGTATTTTCTGCAGAATTTGGTGCATTTTTAGCAGCAAGAATGGCATCCGTGGCATCGGCGGCTACAGCTGCAGCTTGGCCACGTGCAGCAGCTTCTAGCCCGGCAATAGCAGCGCGAATTTTGCCTGCGTCGCCGCTGGCGTTGGCTTCGTCTACGGCTTTCACTGCGTCTAGCACGGCCTTGTCGTGCACGCTCATGGCGGCGGCGGCTTGCTCGCGTTCGGCGCTCTTGCGGTTAAACGCGTCATCAATCGGTTTGCGGAAAGCATCCCATAATTTTTGTTCTTGCTTGCGCTCAATGGGCACGGCCTGCGCCTCGTGTTGCCAGTGCTGTTGCAGGCTTTTAACTGCGTCAATGCGCATCATGGGTTGTGCACCTAGCACTTTGGCCTCGTCAATCATAGCGCTGCGGCGGGCCAAGCTGGCGGTTTGTGCAGCTTCTAGCGGGCCGTGGGCTGCTTTGATGGCGGCTTTGTATAGCGGCTGCAGTTCGGCAAAAGTTTTCTCGCCCACATGGCCACCGTTGCGCCATTTTTCGCTCAGGTTGTGCAGCTCGCGGTTGATGTCTTTCCAGTCGGTGCGGGTTGCGTTGGCACTGGCCCAGGTGTTGATTTCTTCAATCATCACCAGACGCTGGGCTTTGTGTGCGCCCTCTTCGGCTTTGACTTTTTCAAGCCATGCTTCCACTAATTTATAGGCCTCGTTGCAGGCATCGTCAAAGCGCTTCCACATGCCGTGGTTAGGCACGCCGCCTTGGTCGGTTTGCTTCCAGGCATCACGCAGTTGGCGCACGGCGTCTTGCTGTTTGCGGCCGCCCAAGGGCTTGGCCACCAATGCTTGAGCCCGAACAGTCAGGTCTTCGCGGATTTGGTTGGCGCGCCAGCGCTGCCAGCCTTCTAGCTCGCCAGCCGCACCCAAGGCGTGTTGGGCTGCGGCGTCTAGCTTCTCGCCAATGTGGGCGCCATGTTCTTTCAGCGCAGCGCGCACGGCGTTGGCCGCGCCTACGCTGGCTTTGCCGTGGCCTTCGGCCAGCTCATGCTCTAGCTTGGCTAGCAAGTCGCGCACGACATTGATTGCTTGGATGCGGACTTCGGGGTCCACCTTGGGTCTGGCTATTTTTTCTGGCCGTGGCTCGGCTTCGCCACGCGCCACACGAATCGCCTCGGCCCACACGGGCACAGCGGGCAGCGGGGCGGCTTTGTCGCCCATGGCAGCTACGGCTTGGGCCACAGCAGCTTGAAATGCATCCCACAACGTCAGCAGTTGCTGGCGCGCGTTGTCTAGCTGCGGGGCCAGCTTAATGTCGATGCTGGGCCACTGCGCATCTTGCGCCATAGCGTCGGTTTGGGTTTGCCACTGGGCTACGTCGCTGCGCAGCACGTCCCAGGCGGCTTGTGCATCGGCCAGTGGCTTGGTAGACAGCACTTCAATGCGCTGGGCCATCAACAGTGCTGCTTCGCGCTGCACCTGCGCGCGGTGCTGCAGGTCTTCAATTTGTTTTACGCGCTCAACCAATTGCGTTTTCACGCTGGCTAAAGGCTCTTTAGACAGTGGCGCACCGGCTTTGGCTGCGTCACGTTGCCAGCCCAAAGCATCTGCAATGTTCAGCTTGCTGCCCGATAGCAAGGCGTTGGCTTTGTCAGCCCACTCGGTGGCAATATGCTCTTGCGCATGCGAGCGTTTGATCTCATCGAGCTTCTCACGCAAGGGCTTGGCCGCGCCTTTGTCTTTGCTGCTGAGTTCTTTAAACACTTCTTGCATTTGCTCAGCGCTGGGGCTGGTTGCCAGCCATTCGCGCACTTTGGCCGCGCGGTCGCCCGAGGTGGGGGCGCTAAAGGCACCGCCAGTTAAAGCGTCTAGGGGGTGGGCAACTGCACTGGCTTTTGCGGCTTTGGTGTCGGTAGGTTCGGTCACGGTTGGCTCTGGGGATTTTTTAAGAAAACTCAACATGGTTCTATATAGGTAGACAGCTGCAGCGCTCAAGCAAACATTGCCTAGAAAAACGTACAGCCTTGTATTTTCGCTTGTTTTAGCACACTGCCCAAAAAGAAAGCCCGGTGGGCAGTCTGGTGACTAGCCCGCCGGGCTTGGCGGCTCAGCAAAGCTGCATGCCGCCTGGGGTCACAATGGTGGAGGTTTCAGGTCCACCAGCGTGTGCTGGTAACAGATTACCAGCAATTGGGTATCAGAGTTCATCTGACACCTATAACTGTAGACCTCTTGTATTGGTACTTCAAATACTATTTTGTTCGATTGCGTAAATGCTGGTGCAGGTCGAGGTAATGGCTAAGCCAAAGATTTAAGCATTTGTCTCTAACTTAACCCAAAGACCATTTAAACCCAGCTTTTTCGTGACAAACCGCACGATCAACCATAAAAATAGCAATTTTAGTTATATTAAATAGATTCTAAATGCTTGACCATGTATTTAGAACCCTCCTACAATCCGTTTAATTCATCCAAAGCAGGGTTCACCCTTAGGGTCTAGAGTTACCCCAAGCACCGTGCTTTTATATTGTCGATAGGTCGGCAATACTAAGTCGAGAGTAAGTGCAGTTAGATCGTTATCAAGTCAGTGGCATCAAATGCCATTGTTGAAACTGCAGCTTATATGTCCATCCCGACGCGCTACCCCATTGCCCTCGCGCCACCCTCAACGGGCCGCGCCGTGCAGATAAGTAGAGCGTCAAGAGAAAGGCGAGATATGACCCTAGTGAAACGCATAGGCCACAGCGTGCGAACCTTCGCCAGCGATGTGGCGCAAGGTTTTTTTGAAATTGCCCACAATGGCTTTGCCATGGTAGGACTGGTGCTAGCCTTCCTGGCCATCACCATGGTAGCCAAACCCGAGCTGCGCCTACAAGGTGAAACCGCCTTGATCGGCTGGCTGCAAGCCCGCCAGCCCGTGGCTGCCGAGGTAGCGGTAATTGAGTCTGAGCCCGAAGCCATAGACCGCGCCACCGCTGCCAACCCCAAAGACCTGCCCAAGCAGCAAGCCGCCGTGGCCTACTGGCTAAGCAAAAAATACCGCGTTGCCCCTGAGCCCATCTCTGCTTTGGTGGCCGAGGCCTATGAAGTGGGCGCTAAAACCAAGATCGAACCCACCCTGATTTTGGCCATCATGGCCATTGAATCGAGCTTTAACCCATTCGCCCAAAGCCCTGTAGGTGCACAGGGCCTGATGCAGGTAATGACCAATATCCACAGCGACAAGTATGACGGTTTTGGTGGTAACTTTGCCGCGTTTGACCCCGTTACCAATCTGCGTGTAGGCGTGAAAGTGCTGCAAGACTGCATCGCACGTGCTGGATCGGTCGAGCTGGGGTTGCGCTACTACGTAGGTGCCACCAGTGATGCTACCGAAGGTGGCTACGCGGCTAAAGTAATGGCCGAGCAAGCGCGTTTGCGTCAAGTGGCGGGCGGCAAAGCCATACCAACGATCATTGCGCCCTCAGCCACTATTCCTGTGGTGGCCCCCATACTGCGTAAACCTGCAACGCCTTCAGGGCCTGAGGCCACCAAGCCCACGCTAGACCTGGACCGCGAAAGCGTGCTTTTAACCAGCTCTTAAACGGTAAAAGCATAAGGCTTAATAACCGATTGGACAATGCGCATCGGGTACACTTGGCCCGTACGCGACTGGCGATAAGCGCAACCCCTTCTAACAAGGATTTTGCGCTGACGTGGGCCACCACTAGGAAGCGTGCCGCAAAACATTGCCCAGCTTCATGGGTAAGTTTTGTGTTTTAGCCGTTCGCCTGGGCAGCCTCACATAGAGGACACTCCTTTGAATCCACTAGGACTGCCAACCATGTTTAACCGTAATATCCTCATTGAACAAGCCGACCCCGAGCTGTTTGCTGCCATCACCGCTG
>JANOSN010000694.1:0-3705 GCA_031415895.1 Polaromonas sp.
CTACGCTTAACGTCACTACATTGCTCTCGATGATTGTTCCATCGGCTAAAAAAACCCGCGCTTTGATCGGGTGCGTTCCGTTTTGATTGCTATTAAGATAAAAGGTTGAAAGCCGACAATAGCCTTCTGGGCAATCTACCGGGCCTTGAGCTAAAGAGGAAGGATTTGTATCCAATATGCGACCATTAGTTACTAGCTGCATAAAAATCGTGGGGCTGAGCGGCATGCTGCTTGAAAAGTTTTGCAGGGTAATTCTGGCTGTGGTCGCTCCACTGGTGAAAAATGTATATTTAGACAAGGTGAGATTGACCTTGGGCGGGCCTGTGATGATTTGATCCACCACGCCAAAGCTCACATCAGGAACCGTAGCGGCTTTGCCTGCTAAATCCTTGATGCCATTGACAACCATCGTGACGGTAGCGGGCAGGATAGGCGTGCGCACAAAGGCGACACGGATTTTTTTGCCGGTGCTGTCCAGGCTGGTTGTCGTTAGCAGCTCTGTCTGGCCAATGTACAAACGCACTGAATTGGCATCGATGCTGCTGGGCAGCATTGGCTCGCTCATGGTGATGCTGATCTCATCGGTGGAGAGCACATTTTTTGCGCCATCTGCGGGCGTGCGAGATACCAGTGTCGGGAATGTGCGGTCGACGATGATGGTGCGCGGGGCGCTGGTCACGTCTGATGATCCGGCTTTTGTCGCCTTGGCAGTCAGGATGTAGGTGCCCTCAGGCTCGCTAGAGGCGGTCCAGTAGAAGTAATACTCGGGCCCGGCTGGTGTCGTTGGGGAATCCATCGTGCCCTTCAGCACGCCGTTGACATGAAACTCAACCTTGTCGGGCGAGCCTGTCACATCAACTCGGGCGTTAAAGTCGCTGGGGATGGCGGCATCTGCGCCGGGCGTAACGAAGGCCACTGTGAGCGTGATGCCGGGGCCTGGATTGGGCGGGTTGACGTTGACAACTGGCGGCACAACCACTGGCGGCACAACCACGGGGGGCACAACGACTGGATCCGCCGGATTTGCGCCGCCCCCTCCTCCTCCGCAGCCTGAGATGCCGATCACCAATGCGATGCACAACAGGCATGCCGTTTTGCGGAAAGAATTTAGAGTTTTCATATTGATGTTTGCTTAATAGACCGATCCATTCTCGACCATTAAATGAAATGTAAGCCGTTTTTACTGAATCAACAAGTGAATTAAGTCACTTTTTGGCCAATTGCAGCGCAGGCTGGCTAGTTAAGCAGCGCCAGCACTGTGGCCATGGCCTGCGCATCCAGCGTGCCGGCCGTGCCAAACGCTTTGTTGAGCACGCCGAGGTTGTTTTTCTTGGCGTTAAGCGTTGGCGCTTTGACGGCATCGCCAAACAAAAAAGCGACCGAATTGACTTGCCTTTTACCGTCATCGCTCTTTTTGGCTGAGAACTTGGGCAATCCGTTTTTGTCTTTTGTCATCGTACTGACGACTTCGGCTTCATCTACATCGGCTCGCAGCGGCAGGCCAGTGGCGCTGTCGATCCAGATTTTGAACAAAATATCGTCGGCTTTTTTATTGCCGCCTTGCTCAAACACCAGCGCTGCGCGGCCGCCTAGCGTGGCTTTGCCAAGCGTGCGGCAGCCTTCATCTATGCTGGCGATCATATGGGCATAGTAAGCGCCGCTTCCGCGCTCATTGGGTGGTGTGATGGAAAACACGTCTTTGCCCATGGAGGTGTATTCCGTTTTGTCCGCAAGGACGATGAAATGTGCGAGCTCTGGAGCTGTGGCAGGTAGCCGAGCCCCCTTCGCGTCTTTCACTGGCATGTAAAGCGCTTGGTGAATGCGTGCGTTTGCCAGCGCTGCCTCGCCAGCTTTGATCACGGCTTTGCAACTGTTGTCTGCTGCATGGGCTGCAGGCGCGGCGAGCGCAAGGCATGCCATGCTGGCAAGGAGGAAGCGTTGCGGCAAATAGCCCATGCGCAGATGGCTTGTGATGCTAGCTAACGCTGGCAATTTGCCTGGAATTGAAGTTGAATTTGCAAGTGTGGAGATCACGGCTATTCCTTTGAAAGACTGCGCTGGTTTGCGCAGCAATGGTTATGTTATGGTACTGACATTTTAAACCCAAATGACTCGAGCCAATTTCCATTAACTGAGCCATCTCGCAGGCTTGAGGGCCCACCCGTTAGTGCACCACAGTCACCCCACAGCGGCGGGAACACCTTGTAGATGCGATCAATCAGCTCCAGCGGCGTGAGGGTGATCTCGTCCGCCTCGGGGCCGCGTTTGTCAGCACGCTTGCTACCGCCCGGCATGCGGTCGTTTGCTATTGGGTACTGACACAAAAACGCTGCATTTGCACCGCACATCAAGCAGGGCGCGGCTTTATGGCACTGGCCGCCGTGAACTTTGACAAATGGCGCACTATGGGCGTGTTTGCTGCTCAAGCTACTAAGTGGGCGATAATTTCTCTGCCGCTATTTTGCAGGAGCATCCCCATGCCCTACGCCATCCATTTCACATTTCGTACATCCATTTAACTGCCCTGCACCATGTTTTTTATATCAAATAAGCTCATAGTCCTAGTATTTATTGCTCAAGCAGCTACGCTTTTAATAGCATCTAGCGCTTGGGCCCAAGCCTACCCCAACAAGCCCATCAAGCTGATCGTGCCCGTGGCAGCTGGTGGCGGGTCTGACATGATTGCCCGCCAAGTGGCTGAGCGCTTAGGCCGTGGGCTAGGCCAATCCGTCGTGGTGGACAACTTAAGCGGCGGTGGTGGGGTGATAGCCACGCAGGCCACGCAGCGCGCAGCGCCTGATGGCTACACCTTAATGCAAAGCTATGTGGCCACCCACGCCACCAGCCCCGCTACGCGCAAGCTGCCGTATGACGTGATCAAAGACTTCACCCCCATTGGCATGATTGGTGGCACACCGAATGTGCTGGTGGTGCCCACCACAGTGCCTGTCAATAGTTTTAAAGAGTTTGTCGCTTACGCTAAAGCTAACGTAGGCAAAATCAGCTACGGTTCAGCCGGGCAAGGTTCGCTCACACATTTGGCCATGGAGCAGCTGAAAGAAGCGGTAGGTATTTTTGCTGTGCATGTGCCCTACCGGGGCATTGCACCGGCCATCACCGACATGTTGGCAGGCTCTACCCAGGCCATGATGCCCGGCTTGGCAGCCGCCACACCACACATTAAGTCAGGCAAGCTGCGCCCGCTGGCGGTGACTGGTAAGTCGCGCCACCCAAATTTTCCAGAAGTGCCCACACTAGAAGAGCTGGGCTACAAGGGTTTTGACGGCGTGCAGTGGTACGGCATAGTGGGCCCCGCCAAAATGCCGCCTGAGGTGGTGAAACGCCTGCACGAAGAGCTGCAAAAAGTCATCACCCTGCCCGAGTTTAAACAGCGCTTGGCCATTGAAGCAGTCGAGCCCATGCCCATGAGCAGCGAACAGTTTGGCGCATACATGGCTGCCGACCTGGCGCGGTACCAGCGCATTGTGCGGGAACGTAAAATTGACCTGAGTGCTGATAATTAACCCATAAAGTCATCAATTTCACATCAAATCACCCTGTAGTCCAAGTATTCATTGCTTATATAGCTATAAAAATAATAGTAACCACCCTCACCTCATTCAATTCTCATGGCCCGTAATACCCAAGTCAGCGCAGACCACAACGCACCGCCCGTCACCGCCACCCTGGCCCATTTTGTAGCCA
>JANOSN010000695.1:0-1691 GCA_031415895.1 Polaromonas sp.
GTCAGTCGCTGTACGGCATTAACGGCACCAACAACGGCCGCGTGGTGGTGTTTGGTGGTGGCTTTCCTATCAAGGCTAAAGACCAAGTGGTGGGCGGCATTGGCGTGAGCGGGGGCAGCGTAGAGCAAGACATGGAAGTCGCACAGGCGGGGCTAGCAGCTCTAAAGCGCTAATTTGCTCGGAATACTCCGCTTTGCGCTAAAGCGCAGATCTAGGGCAGATCAGCACCAACATGTTCTACACTTAGGTTAACAGCCTATCTTTAGAACATGTCCACCGTATTCAACTTCACCTTCGTCCCCTGGTTTCGCTCTGTAGCGCCTTACATCCATAAGCTCCGTGGCAAAACCTTTGTGGTGGCGGTGTGTGGCGAGGCGATAGCGGCGGGCAAGCTGACTACCATTGCGCAAGACTTGGCGTTGATCCAAAGCATGGGGGTGAAGATTGTCCTCGTGCACGGCTTTAGGCCACAGGTGAACGAGCAACTAGCCGCTAAGGGCCATGCGCCTAAATACTCGCACGGCATTCGTATCACTGACAGCGTGGCGCTGGACTGCGCGCAAGAGGCCGCTGGCCAGCTGCGCTACGAGATTGAAGCCGCGTTTAGCCAAGGCCTGCCCAACACGCCCATGGCCGGTGCTACCGTGCGGGTGATGAGCGGCAACTTTATTACCGCACGGCCTGTGGGCATTGTGGATGGTGTAGATTTTCAGCACAGCGGCTTGGTCCGCAAGGTGGACACCGCAGGCATCATGCGCACGCTAGACATGGGCGCGATGGTACTGCTGTCGCCGTTTGGCTTTTCGCCAACAGGTGAGGCGTTTAACCTGACGATGGAGGAAGTGGCTACCTCAGTGGCCACTGATTTGCAGGCCGATAAGCTGATATTTTTAACCGAGATACCAGGCCTTGCGCTAGACCCGTCACAACCGATCAGCGAAGACAACTCGATTGACACTGAGCTGCCCCTGCTGGCCGCCGAGAAAATGCTGGCCACCCTGCCCAGCGCGCAGCTGCCCACCGACACCGCGTTTTATCTGCAGCATTGCGTCAAAGCCTGCAAAGGCGGCGTGGAGCGCAGCCATATATTGCCCTTTGCACTAGACGGCGCGCTGCTGCTGGAGATTTATGTGCACGACGGTATTGGCACCATGATTGTGGATGAAAAGCTAGAGAGTTTGCGCGAAGCTACACCTGACGATGTGGGCGGCGTGCTGCAATTAATTGAGCCGTTTGAACGCGATGGCACGCTAGTTAAACGTGACCGCACTGAGATTGAGCGCGACATCACTAACTACAGCATCATCGAGCATGACGGCGTGATCTTTGGCTGCGCCGCGCTGTACCCCTACCCCGAGGCACGCACTGCCGAGATGGCGGCGCTCACCATCAGCCCGCAAGTGCAGGGCCAAGGCGATGGCGAGCGGATTTTAAAACGGGTGGAGCAGCGGGCCAAAGCTGCCGGGCTGGACAGTATTTTTGTGCTGACTACCCGCACCATGCATTGGTTTATCAAACGCGGCTTTGCGCAAGTTGACCCTGATTGGCTGCCCGAGGCGCGTAAGCGTAAGTACAACTGGGATCGTAAGAGTCAAGTGTTGGTTAAGAAGATTTAAGTCGTTTCTGGCTGCGGTTTTTTGTCTTGTACTGTATCAGGTCGGCAGTGCACTTAGCTCCGCGGCTGTCCCCCG
>JANOSN010000696.1:0-9907 GCA_031415895.1 Polaromonas sp.
GCGTGTGAACTTGCCCACTTCGTCGTTGGCTTTGCGCCAATCGCGGGTGTCTTTCTCTACACCCAGTGAAGTTTCTTTGAACACTGAGCGGTAGGCTACTGCAGGCACTTTGGCCTGCGGGTCTGCTGCCTTGTTGGCATCTGTGTTTTGGGTGGCAGCAGTTTGCGCCAGGCTCGCAGTGCTAACTGCAATTAGCACAGCTGTGCACCAAGATGCATAACGCGAAAAATAATGTGTAGTCATGATCAATCAAACCTTCAACTCGAAAAGTAACGCATGCCTAGATAGAACCAAGGCAGCCCAAAGCACGGTAGATTGCCTGTGTGCCCCAGCTGAGGCAAATTTCAGACGCACTACGGGCGTGAAGCGTTACAAAACGGGTGGTTTGACGGACAGGCGCAGCTCGGCGCTGTGCCAGAAAGAAGCGTGCTGCAACGGAGCTGCAGCAGCGGTTTGTGGCAGGCTGTTGGTTGCCTGCGCAGGGTAAGTCAAAGCCAGATGGCAAACCTGACACGAGGTGCATTGCTGCATATCGGACGTGTTGCCATCTTGCGAAGCATCGTTTGCATCGTGGCAAGGCATTTTAGATTCGGCTGCAGCTTGCACTACTGCAAGCGCTGGTATTTGCAGTTGCATAGGCAACATGCTGTAAGCCATGGCATCACCTACCAACCCGCGAATGGGCAGTATGAAAAGCATGAGAATGGCAAACCAGCGACGCATGGGTTTAATGATACTCCAGCTAACCTAAAGTTCAAAATATGGGCCAGAAACACCATTTTGCGCACGTGTAAGATTTCACAGCGAAGCACGACTCAAGCCATGGTCAGCATTGCAGCCGCCATCAACACCATGCCCACGTCTTCCACAATGGTTACCGTGCTCATGGGTAGCTTAAAGACAGTGCCCAAGCAGGCGCACTGAATCTGCGTCTTGTTCATCACCGCGCGGATCACGCCAATAGCTGAAAAACCCATGACTAGGATGGTGACCCAGTGGGTGAGCATGGGGTTGTAGTTAGCCAAATACGCTATGCCCAGCGCCAGCTCGACAAACGGGTACACCAGCCCCCAGCCATGCCAACGTGCGGCCAGCAGGTCGTAGCCTGCATAGGCGTTGGCAAAGGCGCGAATGTCCAGCAATTTGAAGAAAGCAAAGACCAAAAAGAAGCCTGCCATAAAGTAGCGCATCGTCTCGCCAGCCGTCAGTGTCATCAGGCCCATGCCAAAGTGCATGCCCAGGCCCATCGGTTCGCCCATGGCACCCGCATGCAAACCAATTTGTATGAGCACGCTGGCACCCAAAATGAACGCTAGTATCAAAAGCAGTGGGTAATAGGTGCTTAGCCAGCTGGTTGCAGGTAAACCAGATGCTGTGCTGTTTGCTATATTATTCATAGCTGTTTGAGCAGTAAATGCTTGGACTACTGGCAGTTTTGGTTCAATAATATACTTGCCAGCTGCACTGACAGCCTGTTGTAGCGCAGCCAGATGCGCTGCGCTAGCTGCACCAGCGGTTTCACCCGATAGTGCAGCTTGCATAGGGTCTAGCGTGACTTGGACATCGCGTGCAAAGGGCTGCAAAGCTTGGGTCACTTTGCGCACGCAGCTGCCGCAATGCAGGCCAGTCAAGGTGTAAATAGTAGTCTGTGTGGTGGTGTCCATGCAGATATTAAACACCTTCGAGTCGCTCGAAGGTCAAGAAGATAATTAGAAAGTTGCTTGCAACCCCAGCTTTAGGCTGCGCCCAGGCAACGGCGACTTGCCCGGCGCTGATTGCGTCAAAATTGACGTGGCGCTGTAGGCCAGCTTGTCAGAGGCGTTCTCCAAACGCGCAAACCACAGCAAGTTAGCGTTTTGGGCCTTCATGCGGTAGGTTACAGCCGCATTCCACAGCGTGTAAGCGGTAGTCGTGTTGTCGCTAGGCTTGGCGTAATGGTCAAAACCGCCGCGTGCGCCCCAGCTGCCTAGCGCCCATACCAGCGTGGCCCCAAGACGCACCGGCGCGATACGTGGCAGGCTGGCACCAGTGTTACTGTTAACCGCCCGCACAGTGTCAAAGCGCCACTGCATGTCTAGCGTGCTGCCTTGGTCTAGTAAGCGCCAGTTGCCTGATGCCTCCAGGCCACGAAAGCGCGCTGGTACTTGCGCGTAGGCAAACTCGGGCAATATCTCCTCGCCGCTGCCATCGGCCACGCCGTCACCGTCGGCATCTAAGGGGTTTTGCTCACCATCCAGCCCGCGTGTATTGCCTGTTTGGTCTAGCAAAATATAGTTTTTAAACCGGCTGACAAACGCGCTGACCTGTAGTGTGTTGGCCCCACTTTTCCATTTGGCACCGATGTCAAAGTTGGTAGACTTTTCACGCTCTATGGAAGAGTTGCCCAGTTCATAAGCTGCGGTGGCGATGTGTGGGCCGTCGGCAAATAGCTCGTAGTCTTTGGGGGCACGTTGGGTTGCCGCAAAGTTGCCCGTAAGTTGCCACTGCGGGGTAAGGTTCAGCAAACCACCCAAGGCGTAGCTTGAAGGTTTAAACGATCGCGTATCGGGCACAAAGCGTGCAACCTGTGGGTTACCAAAGGATTGAATTTTGATGCTTTCTATCCTGCCGCCAAAGCTAAGCTTGCCCCAATTGAAAGCTGCTTCTTCATAGACAAACAATGCAGTTTGCTTGGTTTGGCTAAAAGGCGCAAAGGCCTCAGCGCCATCGGCAGAAAAGTTATTTTTCTCAGTCTGCAAACCTATCACACCCTCTAAGTTGCCCAGCTTGGCGTGGCGTGCCTCCAGGCGCAGGTCGTTGCCTTTGTTTTTAAACACCGTGCCAACGTCAGGGCCTTCAAACTCGGTGTGTTGATAGTCAGTGCGGCTGGCTTGGCCTTTGATGGATTGCACAAAGCCGCCTAGTTTGACTTCGCCTTCCACAGCAAACCGGTTGGACTGCATATCAATCGTCACTTCGTCCTCGGCCACGGTGCCGTATTTGGTTTTAAAGTTTGACAGCGATGCGCCTAGGTAGCCTTGGTCAAAAAATACTGACCCACCCAGCGCACCCCCGCGAGAGTTGGCTGCAGAATTGCAAATTTTGCGCTGCAGTGCAGGTGCACCAGGCTTGGTACACGCTAAGTCTTTGGGTGCAGACACATCGCCGCTGTCGCGCGCGAACACGTCGGCGTGCAAGGCAAATTTTTTGTTGCCACCCTCCACCATAAACGCGCCGTTTTTGCCATTGTTACCGGTGGACAAGCCCATATCTACTTTGCCAGCTACTCCTTCAATTGCCTCACGCGGAATGCGGTTGTCAATCACGTTGACAACACCGCCCACAGCGCTGCCGCCATACAGCAGCGTGCCGGGGCCGCGCAATACCTCTATGCGCTCTATTGCAATCGGGTCTAGCGGTACAGCGTGGTCATAGCTTAAGCCTGATGCGTCTATGCTGGCGCCTGAGTTTTGCAGCACGCGCACGCGGTCACCGTCTAGCCCGCGAATAATGGGGCGGCTGGCGTTGGGGCCAAAGTAGGTGCTGCTTACGCCCGGCGTGTTGGCTAAGGTTTCGCCCAGCGTGCTTTGCTGGCGCAGCAGCAGGCCGGTGCCCGAATAGCTGGCAGCGGGTGCTATCAAATCGCTGCTGCCCAAGGGGTTGGCAGTAATGGTAATTTCTTTGAGCGTGGGTGTGGCAGTAGATGAATTAGTTGGGGGCACGGTTTGCGCCCCCGCATGCATGCCCCACGCACAGGCTAGCGATGCAGCCAACAGGCTGCGAATGAATGGTGTCGTCATACAAAAGATCTTTAAAAAAATAGCAAGCAAGCCACCCAGTACCATGACATGCACAGCGCCGGGTAGCCAAAAAGTAGCGAGGGTTTTTTTAAAGGGCCGCTGGTGGGCCACGCGCCTCAAACAGCGCGGCAGCGCGCGCTGTGGACGTGATCTGTGAGAATGCTATTAATTGTATAGCTGCTTGAGCAATGAATACTTGGACTACAGGCATAAAACCACCATAAATAGTGGTTTGAGCATCATAAACAGCGCAGGTTACACCATCTTCATGGTCAGTAAATAATTGCTCCAGCCAGGCGTGGCGGTGATCTAGGTCATGTTGCGCGTTTGGCACGTCTGGCACGTGGCCAGACGTGTGCACACTGCGGTGTAGTAAGCCCAGGCTTTGCGTTAGCAGCATGGCCAGCAGCAATACCATTGCACCCAGCTTAGTGCACCACAGTGGCATATGGCGCATCATTTAACGGATGATGCCTCTGTAATGCGGTAGTACAAACCGTAGGGGTCGTCGTTCAATACCCAAAATTTGCCTTCCACTACTACGGGCTCTAGGGTGTACTTAATGGGTGTTTTGGTGCGTACTTCAACCATGCTCTCTGGCCCGCCGGGTAAACAAAACCCGCAGCTCATTGGCACAGAGGTTAGTAAGAAATGGCGCTGCTTTTCGCCTGGTTCCAGCGGCATCATAAAGCCTTGCACTTTTTGACTTTTTTGGTTTAGCGCCATCTGGCCCATGGTGTAAACCGGGATGATTTTATTTTTATCAGTCTTGGTTTTTACATCGGTCAGCAGGCTCCAGGGCACGATGTCTGCGCGATCTTCTAGCTTGGCAAACGGGCTGTTGGCACCATGTACGCCAGCACCTTGCCCAGCGGGCACGCCAGCTACTGTGCCTGCCATCGCGCTGGATGCTGCCTTAGGCGCGCCGGGCAGTGGTTGCGCGCCTTTGATGGGCGAGCTGAGTACTGATGGCAAAGTTGCAGGCGTGGTTTGTGCGATAGCAATGGCACTATGACCTAGCGCGCCTGCCAACAGTACAGTAAGAGTGCAAAGCTTAGTGTTCATGTTTCATCCCGCAGTACTTGCCTATGGCCAGGCCTTTGCAGGCGGCTTGCAAATCTTTATGGCATATATCTTCTTTTTTGCCTGACTCTAAACATTTGGCTGCAGCCTCGTGGGCAGCAGCGATGGCGCGGTGGCGAGCTATGTCTTTTTTGGCATCCGCATTAGGGCCTGTAGCTGCAGTTTGCGCTACAGCACTGGCTGCCGCCCAAGTGCACAAAGCTAGTGCGAGTAAAGATTTTCTGAAAATTGTCACAAATTACCTCGATTGCAAAAGTTTAAGAACATCTAACCGATAAGCCGACCATACAGGCAGTAGCGCGGCTATCAGCGCCATCACTACCGTGCCCGCCAGCACCCAAAGCTGCTCTGGCAGCCAGACCAGACCCGTGATGGGGATGGATCTATCTACCGATAATAAATAGCCTACCAGACCTGTCAAGAGGTGGCCCAAACATAAACCTAAAACCCCGCCCAGCGCAGTGAGAATCAGAGCCTGCCACACCAGCACGCTGGCCACGCGGCCAGGGGGTGCCCCCAGTAAGCGTAGCATAGCCCAGTCGGCTTGGCGCTCGCGCAGTGCGTTCCACAGGGCGATCAGCAGGCTGACAGTAGCAATCAGCAACAACACTGCTGCAAAGCCGCGTAGCACGTCTGCGCCCACACCCAGCAGCCTGAAAAGGCGCGTCATTTCAATGGCGGGCGCTGCGGCCTGCATCTCGGTGGTGGTGTTAACAAAGCGCGGAAAGCTCACCGCAGCCAGCGGCGAGGTGTATTGAATCAGCGCCATGGTCACCTCGCGGTCTTCCTCCATAGCTTTTTGGTCTGATGCGTCAAGCGCCGTGGCTTTTTCGTGCACTTGCCAGACCGATTCGGTCATGGTCAAAATTAAACGGTCAAGCACACAGTCGCATTTTTGCAGTTCGCCCACCAGCTGGTAAGGTGCTTCGCCGTGGGGATGGCCTTTAGCGCCTAAGCCGTGGTTGCCCACAAAGGGCATGCCGGGCTGCAAGCCCATGGTGTTTAGTGCTGCCGCTGCGCTGTAGCCAGCAACTGCCTGCAGTGGCCCTGTCCACATTTGGCCGTCCTGCATTTTGGCGTTGTACAGCTTGATGTAGTCGTGCGTGGTGCCCACAATGCGGTAGCCTGCAAAACTGTCACCCAAACTGATAGGAATCAGTGTTTTAACCAACGGGTTGTTTGCCAGCTCTTTGACATCAGCCAGCGGAATATTGCCCGATGGCACATCGATATGAAACACGCCTGCCAGTATCAATTGCAGCGGGCTGCCCTTAGCGCCCACCACCACGTCAATACCTTGCAGGTCACGCTCAAAAGATTGCTGCACTTGGTGTTGCACCAGTAGCAAAAAGTTAATCGAGGCTATTCCCAAGGCCAGCAGCAGCACATTAAGCAGCGCCGCTAGGGGACGGCTGCGTATGTAGTGCCAAGCTAATGCTATTGAATTCATAGCTGCTTGAGCAATAAATGCTTGGACTGTAGGCCGTTTTTATCAGTAAAAACGGTATTTAAGGTGGTTTGCACCCGTGTGTCGTGCGTAGCCACCAGCAGCGTAGCCCCGCAGCGCATAGCCGCCTGCGCTAACAGGGTGATGGCGCTAGTGGCTGCGTCGTCGTCTAAGCTGGCCGTGGGTTCGTCAGCCAAGATGGCTTTGGGCTGCATTAGCACTGCCCGCGCCAGCGCCACGCGCTGCGCCTGTCCGCCTGACAACGCGTGCGGCATGCGTTGCGCTAAATCAGCCACACCCAGTGCGTCTAAGCTTTGCATGATCTGCACTTTGTCAGTAGGCGCGCCGATGGCAAAGTAGGCTAGCGCTAGATTGTCAAACACGCTTAAGGCATCGCTTAAATGCAGCCGCTGCGGTAAAAAACCCACTGTGCGCCCGCGCCAAGCGTCGCGCTGTGCAGGTTTGAGCAGTGCAGGGTTTTGCCCTGCTACTTCAATAGCCCCCGACGTGGCGGTTAGTAAACCAGCCGCCAGAGCCAGCAAGGTCGATTTACCGCTGCCCGAATTGCCCCGCAGCACCAACGCGCCGCCTTGTGGGACATCTAGTTCGGGCAAAGGTAGAGGCGCGCCGCCGGGGTATTGGTAGCCAAGACTAGTAGTGCGCAGCATCAATTCATCTCGGTTGCTGTTTAGCGTTCACCAAGGTGGCTGGCTTGGTCGGCTTGGCTGCGCATATTGTCTTTTGCACCATTAGCTGTGCGCTCTTGCAAAATTTTCTGCGCTAGTGGCAGCAAGCGCGCTTTGATGGTCTTGCCCAACAGGCTGAATGCCACGATAGATACAACCAATAGCGTCAACCCTACATAGGCAGCCCAGCGCGGATCGAGCGCTGCGCCCAACTGACCAAAAGCCCAGCCTATGCCCACCATGCTGCTGATCCACAGCAATGCGCCCATGCTGTCGATAGATGCAAATTTGCGCCAAGCTAGCAGGGATGCCCCAGCGCCCAAGCCAACTAAAGAAAATGAGCCTTTAACAAAGCGATACGCTAGCAGCACCCGTAGGCTGTAGCGCTCTACACCCGCGCTGGCCAGTGCTATCCAAGGTGCAATGCTAGGCAAGCTGCGATAGGCCCAAGGCGATGCAAACCGCCCCGCAGCAAAACGCATCTGCCCACCGGCTATGCTGCCCAACACGGTAACCAAAAGCAAAGCATCCAGACGCAAGGCACCTTGCGCTGCTGCAAAGCCCGCCAGCATGGGCAAAGGGCCGGTTTTACCCAAACAGTAGGCCAACAAAACACCATATACCCAGCGGTCGTTGCGCTGAATGAGGCTTAGCAGTTCAGGTAAATCCATGAGTGCCTTAGGAGCCGTAGGCAATTTTGCTTTGGTCTGCCACCAGCTGCTTGAGCTGTTCGTAGCCAAAGTCTGTCAGAGGTTTGCCATTGACATAAAAAGTGGGTGTGCGTTGCACTTTAAGGGCAGTCAGTGCCGCCACGTCTTGCTGCAAAATGGCGCGCACGGCTTCGCTGTTCATGTCAAGCTTGGCGCGTTCTACGTCTACACCTGCAGCTTGCAGAGCAGGCCACAGCTGGTTAAGGTCAGGTTGGCTGTGGTTAGCCCAAGCGGCTTGGCTGGCCAAGGCCGCCTCTACGGCAGGCCAGTATTTGCCTTGGATGCGCGCAGCTTCTAGCATCATGGCGGCTTTGTCAGAGTCTTTGTGCAGCGGTGCGTAGCGCAACACTAAATTTACCCGGCCAAAACTGGTGTTGACGATTTGCTTGACCGGCGCATAGAAAGCGCGGCAGGCGTCACACGCCGGGTCGAAAAATTCCACAATCGTTACCTTAGCCTCGGCCGCGCCAAACACAGGTGCCCCTGCACGCATGAGCATGGCCGACTGGTCTTGCGCAGTGGCCACCTGGGCCTGAGCAGTGTTTTGCTTGTAAAAATAATAACCTGCACCAAACACTGCTGCCACTGCTAGCAAGCTGGCCAGCAGCCAAGTTTTTTGCTTAGTCATCGCTTTGCACCTTCAATGATAAAAATAGTAAAAATGAAATACCGCTAAAAGCTAACCACGACAGCATGGGCAAATCTACGGCGCCGAATATTTGCAACACCTGCTTAGTGCACGACGGCCCATCGCCGCAGGGTGCCAGCGTGGGGTCGATCCAGCCCCAGTACAAAGCGGTATGGTAGCTGGCTACGGCCCAACCTATCAGGCTGAGCAATAAGCTGGGCACAATAAACGCCCGTTGCTGCTGCATCAAAGCACAACCTATAAACAGCACCAGTGGAAACATGGCAATGCGCTGGTACCAGCACAGCACACACGGCATCATGCCCATTACCTCGCCAATAAACAGTGCTCCCGCAGTGGCAACTAAGCTAATGAGCCAAGCAGCAAACAGTAACTGCCAGGTGCGCGGTGAAAGATTAGCTGTTAGTACAGAAGACATTTAGGAAATCAAACAGGTTTAAGCCACCACACCGCGACCAGATACGCCAGGCTGGTCACCGCGACAGAAATGCCTAAGCTAGGCCAAAACTGCATGCCTCGGTTAAGCAGCCAAGCCAACAAGATAAAAAGTGGCAATGATGCAATCACCAGCCACACAATTTGCATCGACATCGTCGCGATCACGCTGTTGCTGGTGCCCTCGGTGTGCAACCAAATAAAAGCTAATAGTGATGTCACCGGAATAGCCGCCAACGCTGCACCCAACCAGCTGCTGCGCTTGCCCAGCTCGGCGATGGCAATCACCAGTGCAGCAGTTACAGCGTATTTGATGACGAGTTGAATCATTGGGTTTATTGTGGTTTAGCGGGGCTTGATTTACCGGATTTTAGGAGCATTAGTTCATAGCTAATCAGCAAAGCTGCCGCTGCGCAAATAGCCATGTCGGCCACATTAAACGCAGGCCAATGCATGCCCGCCCAATGAAAATCTAAAAAATCAGTCACATAACCAAGCGCTGTGCGCTCTGCGCCATTACTAATAGCACCACCTAGCATGAAGGCAAACGCTAAACGCATCCATGCACTGGCCTCTTTGGTTAGCCACCAAATTAATGCGATAGCGACTACAGCTGCAATAGTGGCAAAAAACCACCGCTGCCAGCCGCCAGAATCTGCCAGCATGCCAAACGCTGCGCCCGAGTTACGGTAGTGCACGTAATTGAAGAATGACGTGATGGGTGCAGCCGTGCCCAATGCCATAGTCTGCTGGGCAATGTATTTGGTTGCAAAATCAAGCACAACAACAAACAGCGCTAGGCTGTAGGCCGCAGTGAGTTGGCGGCGGTTAGGTAACGTGGCTGCTTGCGCGGGGTGAGTGTTAGTTGTGTTCATAAGCGCATTGATTGTAAAACGTATGCAAAACGCCTTGATACGGTTTGCTTTGAGGCCTCAAAAGTCAATGTTTGTGAGTGTGATTACGCGCATCCGTTCGGACATTCGCATCCGAATGCGCAGGCTTAGGCGGCGAACCGTCTTTGGGCTCATCAAAGGTATGAATCTCAGCGTGTGCCAATTTCATAATCTTCCAACCTGCGGTGATGCTTAGGTAGGCCATCAAAGCGGCAACAGCAATAT
>JANOSN010000697.1:0-2234 GCA_031415895.1 Polaromonas sp.
CAAACTGAGTGACTGGAACGAACTGCGTTTGGTAGTTGAATACCCACGTATTCGTGGCTGGGTTAATGGGGTGCTGGCTATCGACTTCACTGAGACCGAACCAGAAATTGCCAAGGCCGTCAAAACAGCCATTGCTGCAAATGCATCGCAACCTCTGATGCTGCAAGTACACGCTGGCTCGTCCGTCAAAGTTCAATACAAAGATATTGTGTTGACACAGCTGGTTGATCAGGAACAGCTACCGCTGGGTAACCTCAACTTCGCCAAAGTCGGGCGCTGGTTGCCACCACAAGACATTGGACTCATTGCGGTTAACGCACATCTGCTGCCCAACGGCAAAGTGCTGATGCACGATGCCTCACAAGATGACAATCTAATGCCCAATAACGGCACGTGGATGGACAAATCAAACGGCACGCCTCGCCCGTCGCTGGTGGCATTGTGGGATCCGATCCCCAACACGCTAGCGAACCTGGATCAGTGGTTTATTTCGCGTGCCCAACTCGAGCTATTTTGTTCGGGCCACACGTTTTTGCCAAATGGAGACTTGGTTTTTCAGGGCAATACACAGAACTCCCAGGTATCGGCCTCTGCATGGAAGGCAACACTGCTCTACAACTGGCGAACCAACACATGGTCGCGCGGCAACGACAGCACCCGCGCAGCTTACTATCCCACATTGACGTCAACAGGATCTGGCGATGTCCTGAGCTTTGCCTCAGGTGATGCTAATGGTAAAGATCGTCCTGTGGGCGATCACACTGAGGTGTACAACTACCAGACCGGAAGTTGGAGACGACTTACAAACGATGCCGAATGGTCTTCGCTTACCTCATATCTTGGCGCGAATCTATCGTTAGTTTCCAATAGTGACCCGTACTACAACGTAGCTATGATGCCGGGGACAGGGAAAGTTTTACATCTTGGGGGCCCAGCCCACTTGGTAGCTGCAGACTACGCCGGCAATGGTGGCGCGCAGTATTACAGCAAACGCGAAGGTATCGTGCGCCATTGGGGTAGCCATCAGATTTACGGCAAGGGGAAAATTTTGTACGCCGGCGGTGGTTCGTACAACCACCGTTATGGATCTACCAATAACAGTTGGGATGGTGCAAGCGTTGTACAAAACTCTGCTGTCACCATCGATATGAACAACGGCTGGCAACGCGCCCCAATTTTTGCTAGAACTGGCGACATGCAAGAAGGGCGCGTTCGCACATCATCCTCGCTGATGGCAGACGGTAAAGTCATCATGACGGGTGGGCATGATTGGACTGTTGGGCCGTTTTGGAAAGATACCGCCATCGAGCCGGGATACTCTTGGAACATTGCCAAATTGCGCCCTGAAGTATGGGATCCAGCAACCGGCCAATGGAGCGAAATGCAGCCACAACAACGCCGGCGCCAATACCATGGTGTGACCGTGCTGTTGCCTGATGGACGCATTATGTCGGGTGGCTCTGGTATGCCAGAAATGTACAAAGCGTTTGGCGGTTATGGGGGCAACGACAACGCTTATCCGATCTGGAATGATCACACTATCGAGATTTTCGAGCCTGGCTACCTGTTCGATGCGGCAGGTAATTATGCGGTTCGGCCTAGTATTGCTTGGGCGCCTGCCAGCGTTGGCTACCAGCAAAATTTTAGTATCTATCTTGGCGCATCAACAACGATCCAAAAGCTGCACTTAATCAAGTTATCTTCGCAAACACACGGCGTGGAAATGAGTTCACGGTTAGTGCCTTTGGAGTTTACGCAAAATGGCGGTCAATTAAATGTGACTGGTATAGGTGACAGTACATTGGCGCCTGCGGGTCACTACATGTTGTTCGCTGTCGATAACAATGGAGTACCTTCTATATCAAAAATGATCAAAGTTGACGGTTATCTTAGTGTGCACGTAGTGTCCCAACCTACTGGTAAAGCGTTATCACAAAAGGATACTGCATTGGCAGCTGGAGCAGCTGTTGGTACAGCAAATCTGTCCCCAGGAAA
Source organism: Polaromonas sp. (assembly GCA_031415895.1). GTDB lineage: Bacteria > Pseudomonadota > Gammaproteobacteria > Burkholderiales > Burkholderiaceae_C > JAAFIP01. The sequence goes on from JANOSN010000697.1 coordinate 1,996, forward strand.
TTTGGAGCAATCATGGCAGATGCAGTTTGGCGAGTGGACTGACGGTGCATATCGCTTGGTTTCGCGCCGTACCGGTATGGCTCTGGACTACAGCGTGCAGACAAGTTTCCAAGGCTTTCCAGTGCTGAATCAACGAAAACCAACACCAGAAAGCATAGCGGTAAAGAAACAGAGTTTCAAGATAGCCTCAGTTGGTAATCGTGAATATAAATTAGAAACAGAAGGCCGCACACTAGACG
>JANOSN010000698.1:0-8202 GCA_031415895.1 Polaromonas sp.
GTGCACCGCCTGCTGGCTTGGCAGTCAACATGCGAATATTCATGTGCACTGTGGGTGCGTAGGGGTTATGCGGATGAAATACCAGCGACACGCCCATGGCTTCAAACGGTGCTCCAGACAGCTCAGGCCTTGCGCTGGTAGCCGACGGCGGTAAAGCTTTGCCTTGCACATGGCTAAAGCCGCAGCCAGCACGTTCAAACACATTGCCTCCTTCTAAAATTTCTGTTCTGCCACTGCCCTGCAAAGGCTCTTCTTTGCCCTTTTTCCAGCGGTCTGCGGTAAACAGCATGCCGTCGGCCGCGCCCACCGCGCTGGTGATGCGGTCTTGCAGGTCGCGCAGGTAAGTTTTAACAATCGCAGTTGTCATGCAGTGGGGTTCCGTTCACCTAACTATAGTGGTTTCTCGCGGCACGGCTGCGTCTAGCAATATGACTGGGGCCATATTGGAGGGGATGAGACCCTGAGCGCCTTGGTAAAAGCTGGCAATATAGGCCATGTCTGCAATGACATCACCTGTCATTCGCATAAAGTGGCGAATATTAATTTCGCGTCTTGAATAGTCCAGCCTGAGCAAACACAAAGGCACTTGCGCAGATAACGCGGTGTGATAAAAACCGCTGCGCCAGCCAGGCAAATACTTGCGCGTACCTTCAGGCGCAAGACCCAGCCAAAAATATTGCCCCGCCGCCTTGCGCTGGGTAAACAGCGCCAATGCCTGCTGAACAATGCCCTCGCGGTTGGTGCGCTTAACCGGCATGCCGCCAAACCAGCGCAGCCATGCACCGAAAATAGGGATACGAAACAAGGTGTCTTTACCCCAAAACTGCACTTTCACACCGCAAGCTGACTTGGCCAAAAACATGACCACCGCGTCCCAGTTACTGGTGTGTGGGTAGACCACCACAACACCTTGCAGCGTAGGGAAACCTGCAAAATCAAGCTTCCAGCCTGCCAAACGCAAGATGGCTCCCGCTAAACGATTGGGTTCAAACTGGCAGGGGTATGGCAGGTCAAACTCTGCGCCTTGTAGCGCTGTAGGGGCTGGCGGTGGAGTATGTATAAACATGGCTAACGCGGCGGGTCTGCGGCCAATATTAACTACGATTTCAAGGCACGATAGCCAATATCATTGCGGTATTGCGCGCCGTCAAAATGTATCGCCTGAGCAACGGCATACACTTTTTGCTGCGCAGCTTTCACTGAGTCAGCTAACGCAGTAACGCACAGCACACGCCCGCCTGAAGTGACTGTCTTGCCGCTGTCGTGCTCAGTACCTGCATGGAACACGACAGCGTGATCAAAGTTACCCTGCGAATCGTGATCTCCAGCAGGCGGCAAACCAGTGATGGCATCACCTTTGCGTGGCGACATGGGGTAGCCGTGCGCCGCCATCACCACACCCAGCGCCACACGGCGGTCCCACTGCATGTCGATGGTGTCGAGTTTTTGCTCAGTTGCGGCCATCAGCACATCGACCAAGTCAGTTTTTAGCCGCATCATGATGGGCTGCGTCTCGGGGTCACCCATGCGGCAGTTAAATTCAAGTGTTTTGATCGCTCCATCAGGGGTGATCATCAGACCTGCATACAGAAAACCGGTGTAGTTGATACCGTCTTTGTCCATACCTTTTAAGGTGGGCAAAATCACCTCGCGCATGGCGCGGGCGTGCACCTGGGGTGTAACCACCAGCGCGGGGCTGTAGGCACCCATACCGCCGGTGTTAGGCCCTTGGTCTGCGTCTAGCAAGCGTTTGTGGTCTTGGCTGGTGGCCAATGCAGCTGCATTTTTACCATCGCACAGCACAATAAAGCTGGCTTCTTCGCCCTGCAAAAACTCTTCTATCACCACGCGGGCTACTGGCTGGCCATCATTACCTGTGTTGTGCACTACACCCAGGCTGTTGTCTAGCAGCATAAAGTCAATGGCCTCATGCGCCTCTTGCGCAGTCATGGCCACAACTACGCCTTTGCCTGCCGCCAAGCCGTCTGCTTTAACAACAATAGGTGCGCCTTTTTTGTCGATATAGTTGTGCGCAGCGGCTGCATCGGTAAAGGTTTCAAACTCGGCCGTAGGTATACCATGGCGCTGCATAAATGCTTTGCTAAACGCCTTAGAGCTTTCTAGTTGAGCGGCTGCTTGGGTAGGGCCAAATATGCGCAAGCCTTTAGCCCGAAATGTGTCCACCACACCCAATGCAAGTGGTGCCTCAGGCCCCACTACCGTTAAGGTAATTTTTTGCGCAATGGCAAAGCTCGCTAAATCCTCAATCGAACTGATTTTGATATTTTCCAGCCTGCTGTCTAATGCTGTGCCCCCATTGCCGGGGGCGACATAAATTTTTTGTACTTTAGGGCTTTGCGCTAGCTTCCAAGCCAAGGCATGTTCGCGGCCACCGCCGCCGATAACTAAAATTTTCATTGCAATTGGGCGTTATGAAAAACGTTCTGTGTATCGTCCATATCTTCTAACGCATCTAGCAGCTTTTGCATTTTGGCAGCGTCATCGCCTTCTAGCGAAATGTGGTTTTCAGCGCGCATAGTCACCTCAGTGATCTCTGGTTTTAAGCCTGCTGCTTCTAGTGCATTTTTAACGGCTTCAAAATCAGCCACCTTGGTCAGCACTTCAAGGCCGCCCTCGTCGTCGGTAATCACATCTTCAGCACCCGCCTCTAATGCCATGGTCATTACCTTGTCTTCGTCGGTGCCGGGGGCCAACAGTATCTGGCCGCAATGCTTGAACTGAAACGCTACCGAGCCTTCAGTGCCCATATTGCCACCATATTTGGTAAAACAGTGACGTACCTCAGCTACCGTGCGTACCTTGTTATCAGTCATGGTGTCCACAATAATGGCTGCGCCGCCAATGCCGTAGCCCTCGTAACGAATTTCTTCGTAGTGCACACCTTCTAGGTTGCCTGTAGCTTTGTCTATATTACGCTTGACAGTCTCAGCGGGCATGTTGGCAGCTTTGGCTTTGTCTACCGCAAGGCGCAGGCGCGGGTTGGCGCTCAAATCGCCACCGCCCATGCGGGCTGCCACCATGATCTCGCGCACCACGCGGGTCCAAATTTTTTGACGTTTTTCGTCTTGCCTGCCCTTGCGATGCTGGATATTTGCCCATTTACTGTGTCCTGCCATGACTATCCTTATGCACTTTTATTGCTTGCTTGATAGCTTGATTTTACGTTTATATGCACCTGTTTTTGACAACAAATTTAGCTCAAAAGCTACAAGCAGCGAACAGCCTCACGGTGCTTTGAGTTGCATTTTTTGACTTAGCTAGATCGTGTGGTCACTCACTAAACGGTAGCAATCCGTGTGAGCAGGGCAGAGAGATACATAGATCAAGGGCTATAAATTTGACCGACTCACCCAGCTTGTAGCTTTTAGCGGCCTTTTTAGCCGCCAGAACATTGACAGTGAATGCATGTGAAAACCAAGCATTTTTATGCGTTTTTATCAATTTTTTTGCTTAGAGCTAAGCCATCGCCGCTAGGTGACCACTGTTGACAACTCTCCCCAAAAACCAGTCGACAAATTACATCGAGACTCAATTGGTACATTTTAAAACCACTAGAAATGTAGTGCTTTTTAAAACCACAAGCTTAATTATACAAATACCGATTACTTTCATACTAAATTTTTCTATTTTCATACTGTTTATCTACAATGTGTTCATGATCCAACTCGGCTCCACCGTTTTTGACACTTCTGCGCACATGCTGCGCGATAGCGCAGGTGCCAAGATAGCCCTTCGAGCGCAAAGCGCCCGGGTACTGGAATGCTTAATCGAAGCTAAAGGGGCCTTAGTTACTAAAGAGCAACTGTTTAAAGCTGTGTGGGCCGACGTTTCGGTAACCGACGATTCGTTGGTGCAATGCATCCGCGAGATTCGCTCTGCCATCGGCGACGCTGAGCACACTGTGCTGCAAACCGAAACACGTCGTGGTTACCGACTGTTGGTTAACGGGCATGACAACGCAGGGATGAATGGCTTTGCATCAATGCCTGCTGAGTTATCAACCGTAAGCCCAATTGTTGATAAGCTTAGCATACCCGCTATTGCAGTGATGGCCTTCACCAGCATGGAGGGCGATGAGCGCTCTGAACGATTGGCGATAACATTTGCAGGTGATTTGATCAACGAACTGGCGCGGCACAAAGAGCTGCGTTTAGTAGGCAGATTTGCATCATTTTCAATCGTCGGTCAGGCTCTGACCAGCACCCAAGTATGCGACAAGCTAGACGCGCGTTACATCGTCTCTGGACAAGTGCAGTTTACCGAGACGATGATTGACTGGTCGCTGGAGATGATGGATGGGTTCAACAATGAGTTGGTGTGGTCTGAGCGAAAACGGGTGAACTTTTCAGACATTTACCTAGAAACTACGGCACTGATTGGCCGTATTACCGGCACGATCGTCAGTAGCCTGAGCGCTTTTACTTATCGCAAAGCCATGACCATGGCACCCGAGTCGCTCAACGCCTACGACCTATGTGCTCGTGCCTACTCTATTGGCACCCGAGATACCCCGGACAGTGTGCTTGAAGCGCAGCAGCTTGCCAGTCAGGCTGTCGCCCTGTACCCGCGATTTGCATTAGCGTGGCGCACTTTGGGCACCGTGCACACGGTAGACATTGTGCTCAGCCAAACCGGTCTGTGGACAGACGCACACATACCCCAGGCCATCAGCGAAATAAACAAAGCCATTGAACTAGATGCCACGCAGGCCACCGCCCACGCTATATTGGCCAACCTGTTGTCGGTGAATGGCCAGCACCGAGAAGCCATGTTTGCGGCCCAGCATGCGTTGTCCCTTGGCCCCAGCGACCCTAAAATTTTGCATATTGAGACAGTAGCTTTGTTTTATGCAGGCCAGTTTGCCGAGTCCAAAGCGCTGTCAGAAAAGCTGCTGTCAGTTGACACCATGCCCCAAGGCACCCACTTGGTAGGCTATGCAAGAACTCTGTTTGCCCTGCGCGAACACGCGAGTGCTATTGCCTTATTGGAGAAGACGCTGACAGTAAGCCCGGGCTTTAATACCGCACGCCTCACCCTGATAGCTGCGCTGGAAGAAACCAACCAACACGACAGCGCGGTAGAGCACTACGACTTGCTGCTGCGCTATAGCCATGGTTTTATTGAAAACCATTTTGGCCGGCGCTGGAACGCCACACCCGCGCTGCGTGCTCGCTACGTAGCGGCACTGCGTTCGCATGGGGCCGTGATTTCCGCGTGAAGCACAGCCTGCACAGGCAAACTGGAGTGCTGCATATTTAATGGCTGCTTCCGTGCTATTTAAATCGCTTAGAGCCGGATTTGTCATGCAAATTAGCCGCTTAACAACCAGATATCTAAAATAATCTCATGATTTAGTTCGGCGCCACCACGTTTGAGCTTTCTGCAGGTATGCTGCGCAATAACGCGGGTACTGGAACACCTTGTGGAGGCTAAAGGCGCTTTAGTCAGCAAAGATCAATTATATAAAGCCGTGTAGCCCGATGTCTCAGTTACCGACGATTTCCTTGTGCAATGCATCCGAGAGATTCTCAACGTAATTGGGGACGCGCAGCATGCTGTGCTGCAAACCAAGGCGCGGCTTCCGATTGATGGTCAACGGGTATAGCAGTACTGCGATAAATGTCACTGCCTCGATACCTGATGCGTTATCACCCACCACCTTAAGCGCCAACGGCCAAATTACTCCTGCGATTGCCGCTCTCCGAGAGGCTGGCCATGAGGTTTGCAGGAGATTTGATTTCCGAGCTAGCACGGCATAAAGAGCTGCGCATGATAGTTAGGTTCTCGTCTTTTTCCCTCAAATGCCAAGCGCTCAGCGGCAAAGAAGTGTGCGGCAAACTCAATGCACGGTACATCGTCTCGGGGCAAGTGCAGTTTACTGAGACGGCAATCCTGTGGTCACATGAGCTGATAGACGGGCACAGCGATGAGATGGTGTGGTCAGCGCAAGCAGTGGCGTTGTACCCAAACTATGCACGAGCCTGGCACGCAGCCGCTGCAGTGCACACATTCGATATCAACCAATGCCTAACGGACGAGTGGACTGAAGAACATGTTGCGCAAGCCTTAAGCGAGGAACATAAAGCCACTGGACTAGATTCGTCGCAAGCCACGGCCTACAGTGGGTTGGCGGCTTTGCTGCTATTGAATGGTCAACCTGCACAGGCTACGCTTTCGACTGTGCACGCCATGGAGCTGGGCCCTGGCGAACCACTGATACTGAATGTTCATTCTTTTATCTTACTTCACACAGGCTGATTTAGAGAAGCCGAAAAAAATTGCAGCATCTTTGGTTGAGGTGAATCCAATGCGTCGTTCACTGTATCTCGCCAACTAGGCTAAAGCACTACTTGTTTTGGGTGAGCATCAAGAGGCTATCAAATTACTACAAGAAGCGCTTGTCACCATGCCAGGTTTTAATGCAGCTCGGTCGGCGTTGATTGTGGCGCTGGAAGAAATCGGCCACCACGGCGACGCAACGAAACATTACGAATTGTTGATGGCAAACAGCAACAGGTTCAATAAGAGTTTTTTTGGTCACCGCTGGGACGTGATATCTGAAGTACTGTCCCGCTGCGTGACAGCATTCCAAGCGCTTGGCGCGGTGATGCCCACCTAACGCGTCGCTTGCCTGGGCAACTATAGCGAGCGATGCATGGCTTGCATCACGGCACCAAATATAAGCTTCGCGATCAATCAGCTGGTTATAAAACGTATTGGACAAAGTTACGATCGACGCGCTAATCATTCTGCCAAAGTAGATAAGGCCGGTTAAATTGCAAAGATGGCACTTCAACGGTGTGAGAGCGAAAAAGCTGCGTGCGCCCCACCCCATAAACAATCGTAAATTAGTAGCGCAGCGCATTTGTGCGCTATTTTTTACTATTTGTCACAGGCTAAATATCGGCGAAATTTAGTTTTTCTTAGTGCAAGGTTCGTGACTGGCGAGCACCGCTTGGGCACGATAGATAGCACCCTGCATACGTAGTTTTGCAGGGGCGGAAAGAAAAAATTGTTTGCACTGTCACATTTGTAAATCAAGGAGCGCACCATGAAAGAATCAGTTTCCTTCATACCCACCAAAATATTTTGCCTGCTAGCAGGCCTTGCAGCCAGCGCGGCACTACTGGGCTGTGTAGGCGCGGGCAATAGCGCGGCACCCAAAAAGATGGCCGTCAAGCCTGTGCGGCACGCTGCGCAGGCGCTGCCAGATGCCCCGTTTGCGTCTGAAGAGAATATGTTTTTTACCCCCAGCATTGCGCAAGACGCGCGCGGTAACCGCATAGCCGTGTGGGGGGAGTCAGACGGTGCACGTATCAATATATGGGCAAAGCGCAGTTTAGCGGGTATGGGTTGGGGAGCAAAGCGGCGGCTAGATGCCCATACCGATGGCAACGCTGACAGCCCACGTGTGGCGTTTGATATCCAGGGCAACGCTATGGCGGTGTGGGAGCAGCAAATAGGCGGGCATTACAAGGTCTGGGCTAACCGCTATGTATCAGGCCAAGGCTGGGGGGCGGCGCAACCTGTTGACACCATAGCCAGTATTACGCCCAGCAATGCCTTTGCACCGCAGGTTGCGCTTAACGCCTTAGGCGAGGCGATGGCTGTGTGGCAACAGTCGGACGGAAACAACTCGCATATTCGCACCAGCCGCTTTGTGCCTGGCGCGGGCTGGATCGCCGCTACCAGCATCGGAAGCGTAACTGCCCATGCCAATGCTCCGCAGATAGCCTTCGACGCGCAGGATAACGCTTTGGTGGTTTGGCAACAGCATGAGGGCCAGAAAACTCAAGTTTGGGCTAGTCAGCAAAGCGCGGGCGGCACTTGGGCTCGTGCAATGCAATTGAGTGTAAGAGCTGGCACGGGTGATGCCCTAAACCCTAGCATCGCAGTTGATCCAATGGGTAAGGTCATTGCGGTTTGGCGGCAGGACGATGGCACCAGCAGCCCCTTGTGGGCACGGCGCTACAGCGCAGGTGCGGGCTGGAGTGCAAGTGCCTTAGCAGCACCACAGGTTGCAGCGCAAACCCGTGCTTACCAATAACTGAATTTCCAAGGGCGGCACTATGAAAACTATATTAAGTGACCAAATTTCACCGCTGTTGCGCGTGCTGCTGCAGTTTGCATTGCTAGTGGGTTTGAGCGAAGGTGGCAATTGGTTTGTGGCGTATGTGGGCT
>JANOSN010000699.1:0-2624 GCA_031415895.1 Polaromonas sp.
ACGTTGATCTGGTAGAGGTTGCGCAGGTCGTACATGCTGGGCGCGGTCAGGCCCAGGTGACGTTGTTGTTCAACCGATGCAGGCTCGGTATCGCCTTGGGTAACGATGATGCGGCGCAAGTTAGCGCGGTATTCGCCAGGCACGTCTTGCCAAACTTTCTCGCCTTTGTGGTCACCAAACTGAATTTTTCGGTCTTGCTCGCCTTGGTTTAAAAATATGCCCCAGCGGTAATCACGCATTTTGACGTGGCCAAATTGTGCCCAGCCCGCCGGGTCTACGCTGACTGCGGTGCGCAGGTACACATCGCTGTCAGCAGAGCCTTCGGGGCCAATGTCGTCCCACCAGTTGATGAAGTTAGGCTGCCACTGCTCTAGGGCGCGCTGCAGGGTGCGGTCTTCGCCCAGGTTGACGTTGTTAGGGATTTTTTCGCTGTAATTAACGCTCGACATAGTGATCTCCATGAATTCAAAATGCTAAGTGGATAAGTTATTCGGTTGCAGCACCCCACCGCTATGGTGCTGCACAACTTATGTTCTTTAAACTAAGTGTTAAACACGGTTCCAGTCAAAGGCGGTTTTCTCGCCTTTGCCATACACCTTGAGCGCGCCTTTTTCGCCTACGGCGTTAGGGCGCTGAAAGATCCAGTTTTGCCACGCGGTGAGGCGGCCAAACACGCGGGTAAACATGTTCTCAGGGCCGTTGAATCGTAAATTAGCTTCCATGCCGGTGAGTGCGTCAGGCGACATAGCCACACGCTCTTCAATGGCAATGCGTACTTCATCAGCCCAGTCAATGTCGTCGGGGTTGGACGTTGCCATGCCCAGTGCAAACGCAGCATCAGCATCCAGCGCCATACCCAGTTGCGCACGCACAGCGGCCAGCGCGGGGGCTTCGTTATAAAAGCGGCGTTGCATGCGGGTTTGCTCAGTCACCATGGGGTACAGGCTAAAGTTCACCTCGCCTACGGTCACCTTAGGTGCAGCGGCTGTGTCGTCTGGCAGGGCCAAGTGGTAAATGCGGTCACAGGCCAAGGCCAGTTCTAAGAAGGTGCCTGCAAAGCACGAGCCCTGCTCTACAAAGGCAAACAGACTGCGTGACGACACATCTAGGCGGCTAAAGGTACGGCGCAGCAGGCCAATGGTTTCGCGCACCAGCCAGTGCTTTTGGTGGGCCAGCAAAGTGGCATCCATCGCCATCACAGCCGCTGCATCGCCTTGTGTTTTGATCAGCCATAAGCCAATGTCCAGCTCATTGGTGCGCATGGACAAAATAGCGTCTTCCAGCTGGCGGGCCAAGGCTAACGGATACCAGTCTGCACCTGCAGCCTCAATGCCTGCAACGTCACTAGGCTGCGCGCCTTGTGGGCCCTTTACGGTATAGGTGGCGGTGCGCTTGGCGCGGTCGATCTCTACTGTGACAAATGGGTAACGCAGGGCATCGGCCTCTACAGCGCAAGGAATGGGTGTAAGCGCCACACCTTTGCCGTCAGCTGGGCGGTCGCTAAGTGCTGCCAATTGCAGGGCACGTTCTTGCACTTTTTGGGCAAACAACTGCGGCTTGGCAATGTCGTCCACCAAGCGCCAGTCTTTGGCTTTTTGGCCCCGCACGCCTTCGACACTGGTACAAAAAATATCGGCCAGGTCATGGCGCACATGGCGCTTATCGGTCACCCGTGTCAAACCACCGGTGCCGGGCAGCACGCCCAGCAATGGCACTTTGGGCAGGCTAACTGCAGATGACCGGTCGTCCACCAAAATAATCTCGTCGCAAGCCAACGCCACTTCGTAGCCGCCGCCCGCGCAGGCCCCGTTGACAGCAGCCAAAAACTTTAGCCCACTGTGCTTGGACGAATCCTCCAAACCATTGCGAGTTTCATTGGTAAATTTGCAAAAATTCACTTTCCAAGCGTGGCTGGAGACGCCCAGCATGAAGATGTTGGCGCCTGAGCAAAACACTTTTTCTTTGGCACTGCTCAACACCACGGTGCGCACCTCAGGGTGCTCAAAACGAATGCGGTTGATCGCATCGCTCAGCTCAATGTCCACCCCTAAATCGTAGCTATTGAGTTTGAGCTTGTAGCCAGGACGCAGGCCAGCGTTCTCATCAAAATCAGCCTTGAGCGTGGCCACAGCACCGTCGTAACTCAGCTTCCAGTGTTTGTACTGTGACGGATGGGTTTGGTATTCAACGCGGTTGGTGTCGGTCACGGTGTAGTCTTCCTCGGATGCTGGGTTTAGAGAGGTTTCAAAACTCATTTTTGAGCATAATAATGCATATTACTGGTAAACGTCAAGTATTTATTTGAAGAATTTGCAATATACTACATAAATGGTGGACTGATAGGGTCCCACCTACCCAGTCCATCAGGGCTTTCAGCTTTAAAACTATGAGGAGCAATCTATGAAATCTTGGATCAAAATATTACTAGCCGCCAGCACCGTCGTGCTGGCACCTTTCGCAACTGCGCAGAGTTTCCCCAATAAACCCGTCACCATGATCGTCGCCTTCCCACCAGGTGGTGGCTCAGACGTGCTAGGCCGCGCCATGGCCAAAGGTATGCAAGACACCTTGGGCCAACCCGTGATTGTGGAAAACGTGGTGGGCGTGGGCGGATCGCTGGGCGT
>JANOSN010000700.1:0-3934 GCA_031415895.1 Polaromonas sp.
CGCATTCGCTGGAAGGAGAAATACAATATTTATAACATAATACTGCCGCTATACAGATATAGGATGCACGACAACAACCTGACTAAAAATCTGGATGAAATGGAAAAGCACCGGGAACTTCTGAAAAGCAAACACAAAAAATGAGTCACTTTTTAGATGGAGAACGAGTTTATTTGCGAGCAATAGCAGTAAGTGATGCTTCGCCAGAATATTTGTCATGGCTGAATGATGAAGAAACAACCCGCGGGCTATCATCAGGTTTGTTCCCTTCTAATATGGATGAGCTAAAAGCTTTTGAGCGCGGTGACTTGGCCATGCGCGCCTATGACGATGCAGCGGGTGTCGCCAAGCGGTTGATGAAAACCAACCCTCGCTTGTCGCTAGATAAAGCGCAGTGGCTGGCTGAGCACTGGGCTGCACCTAATGCACAAGGCCAGTGGGAAATTTTGGGTGATGCTGCACACAAAATTACCAATGCCCAGTTGTACCGTGTAGAAGAAATCCTGGCCTGCTACGCGCGCATCACCGCACCAGTGTTGGCAGTGGAGGCAAGTGATGATTCGATGAATGGCTGGTACAAAGGCAGCTACACATTGGCGCATTACCATGAGCGTTTGCAAAGCGTACCCGATGTACGCATAGAAAAAGTGCAAGACGCTGGGCACATGATGCACCATGATCAGCCTGAGGTGTTGGCGTCTTTGATTGAGGCGTTTTTAGCTTGATTTAGGTGTTGAATTGGCTTGTAGTCCAAGTATTCACTGCTCAGAAAGCTACAATATTAATAGCGCCCTGAAGTCGTTCACATTAGTATGCGTAGGCCCCGTGATGACTAAATCGTTGATGGCGCTGAAGTAGCCGTAGGCGTCGTTGCGGTCTAGGTAGTCGCTCACTTTCATGCCTTGCGCTGCTGCACGCTGCAAGGTATCAGGCAACACATAAGCGCCTGCGTTGTCCTCTACGCCGTCTATGCCGTCGGTGTCTGCAGCAATGGCGTACACGCCTTCTGCGCCTTGTAATGCAAGCGCTAGGCCCATGCAAAACTCGCCTGCTCTGCCGCCTCGGCCCGGACGATTTGCTTGAAATTCGTCCTTCATTGCCAATTGGCCTTCTTTGCGCGGGCGCACAGTGACTGTGGTTTCGCCGCCGCTCAAGATCACGCAGGGCTTGGTGAAAGCGCCTTTGCCGTGGGCTGCTGCGCGCGCAAGCGCTGCGTGCACTTTGCCTACCTCGCGCGATTCGCCTTCAATCGCGTCGCTCAATATGTACGCGTTCAAACCTGCCGCGACAGCTAGGGCTGCTGCTGCTTCTAGCGACTGCTGGGGCGTGGCGGTCATGTGCACCACATGGCCCGTAAAGCGGGCATCGCCGGGTTTGGGGGTTTCTAGCGCGCCCTGCTCTAGCTGGGTGTGGATGTTTGCAGGAATGTCAATGTTGTAGCGCTGCAAAATAGACAGCGCTTGGGCGCAGGTAGTGTTGTCAGGCACGGTGGGGCCGCTGGCGATGATGCTGGGGTCGTCGCCGGGCACATCGCTGATAGTGAGCGTCACCACTTGCGCAGGCGCGCAGGCTGCGGCAAGACGGCCACCTTTGATTTGGCTCAAGTGCTTGCGCACGCAGTTCATCTCGCCAATGTTGGCACCACTATTGAGCAAGTCTTGGTTAATGCGCTGCTTGTCTGCAAACTCCAAGCCGTCCACCGGCAGCGTCAGCAGCGCCGAGCCACCGCCCGAGATCAGGCACAGCACTAGGTCGTCTTTGGTCAGCCCCTGCGTCATGGCCATGATGCGCTGTGCTGCGGCCAGGCCTGCCGCGTCGGGCACGGGGTGCGAGGCTTCCACCACTTCAATGCGCTGCTTTAAGCCAGCAGGTCGCGGCGGTGTGTGGTGATAGCGCGTGACGACCAAGCCTTCAAGGTGCGCATCGATAGGCCAGTGCGCCTCGACCGCTTGCGCCATGGCTCCACCGGCTTTGCCTGCACCAAGAACAATGGTGCGTCCACCGCTTTCGCGCGATGGTGGTTTGGGCAAATAAGCAGCGGTGTTGTGCAGTGGCAGGGCGCGCTGCACTGCAGCTTGGTAGAGTGCTAATAAAAAGTTACGCGGTTCGTCGGCGAAATGGACAGGCTTTTCATTCATGCTTGTATTGTCACACTTCCCAGCAAAGCTATAAATTTGATCGAGACTACTGGAAGAGCACTGCAGCGTGTACAGGTGAGATGGTGTATGTAAATTGACCGATTTCTAGTACCCCAGTATGAGGGCGATTTATATACGCCATCTCATCTGAGACAAGGTAGCTAGGCAACAAGTACCCCCGAGGCAACTTAGGGCGCAGTACTGGCCCCTGCCTTAAACCACTGCGCAATCAGCGCGCGCTCGGCATCGGTAATTTGCGTGCTGTTGTTCATGGGCATCTGCTTGCTCACCACCACTTGCTGGTAAATGTTTTGTGCATGTAGCTTCACCACCTCGGGCGAGTCTAGGCGCACGTTCTTCATTTGCACTTGGGCGTTGTGGCACATGACGCAGCGCTGCTCTAGCACCTTTTGTACTGTTGCATAGCTGTTTTGGGAGTCTTTTGGGGCTGTAGTCCAAGTATTTAGTGATTTAGTAGCTACATTATTAATAGCATCTGCAGGTTTCATCCACACAATCACACCTACCAGCACGGCCACGCCTGCCATGGCCCACGGCAGCGGGTTACTGGCGCGGCCATGGTGGTAGCCGTGGCGTTGCACAAAAAATTGCCTGATCAATGCGCCAGCCACCATCATGAAGAACAGCACTAACCAGTTGTAGGCGTGCGTATACAAAAAGCTGTAGTGGTTGCTGAGCATGGCAAACAGCACGGGCAGCGTAAAGTAGGTGTTGTGCACGCTGCGCTGCTTGCCGCGCTTGCCGTGCAGGGCCAGCTCTTTGGCGGGCAGCTTGGTGCCACTGGTCATGGCGGCGACCACCTTTTTTTGCCCGGGGATGATCCACAAAAATACATTGCCACTCATGGCCGTGGCAATTGACGCACCCACTAGCAAAAATGCCGCCCGCCCCGCAAACCATTGGCAAGCAAGCCAGCAGGTAAAAGCCACTAAGCATAGCGTCAACACGCCCACGATCAGCTCGCCGTTTTTGCGAAACCCCACCGCTACGCAAATAACGTCGTATAAAAATCCAAATACAAATAGAAAACCAATGGCCACGGCAATGGCTACGCCGGGTGTCCAGTCCATCAGCGATTTATCGATCAAATAGGTACTGGCGTTGTACAGGTAAAGCACGGTAAACAGGGCAAAACCGCTAATCCATGTTGAATAACTTTCCCAATAAAACCAATGCAGTTTGGTGTGAATCTTCTTAGGGGCCACCATGTATTTTTGCGGGTTGTAAAACCCGCCACCATGCACAGCCCACATGGCGCCGTCGACGCCTTTTTCTAACAAGTCGGGTGACGTTGGTTTAACGAGGTTATTGTCTAAAAAGACAAAGTAAAACGAGGAGCCAATCCAGGCGATGGCGGTGATGACATGCACCCAGCGCAACAGCAGGTTGGCCCAATCCAGCAAATATGCTTCCATGGGGAATCCTTAGCTGTTCACCACTGCGGGCGCTGTGAACTGCGATGGGCCGCGAACAACAAGTTAGATGTAACTGTGGCTCCGCTGCGGCACAAGCCCAGTGTATACAGTTTTTGGTGGGGCTTCAATAGCGGTCTGTATTGGCGTTGCTGGAAATGAGGTTGGTATTGGCGCAGCTGTGGTACTGGGCTTATGCTTCGCGGGATCAGGCCGGCGGTGTACTCAGCTTCGCGGCTGTCCCCCGTGCTGGCCTAGGGCCAGCTACTCCTCCTTGATGCCGCTACGCTGAGTACACCACCGGCCTGATCTAGCGAGGTGCTGGCATTCAACCGTCATGGGCCCACCGTGGTTGCTCCCCGG
>JANOSN010000701.1:0-2343 GCA_031415895.1 Polaromonas sp.
GGCTAGCACAGTGCCCACAAATGCCAGCGTAATGGCGATTTTGAGCGAGGCAAAAAAATACGGCATCGAGCGCGGCATGCCCACCTTGGTCAGCACGTCCCAGCGCTTGGCACCCAGCACACGCAGCACGTCTTCCAGCTCTGGCTCTAGTGTGGCTAAGCCAGTGGCAATGTTGACCGTAATCGGAAAGAAGCTGATCAAAAATGCCGTCAAAATGCCGGGGCCCACGCCAATGCCAAACCACACAATCAAAATAGGCACGATAGCGGCTTTAGGCACAGCGTTAAAGCCCACCATGGTGGGTTTTGCTTTGTCTATTGTGGTGGGCGTGTTGCTGGGCTTTTTAGTGGGCTCATCGCGCCTAGCTTATGCTGCGTTTTACCCCATCATGGTGGGCTTTAACGCCGTACCCAAAGCCGCTATCGTGCCTATTTTGATAGTGTGGTTTGGCATTGGCGTAGGCCCCGGCATTTTGACGGCGTTTTTGATCAGCTTCTTTCCTATCACGGTCAACATTGCTACCGGCTTGGCCACACTAGAGCCAGAGCTGGAAGACGTGCTGCGTGTGCTGGGCGCTAAGCGCTGGGACGTGCTGACCAAGGTGGGGATGCCGCGCTCGATGCCGTACTTTTTTGCCTCGCTCAAAATCGCCATTACGCTAGCATTTGTGGGCACCGTGTTGGCCGAGATGACCGCAGGTGATTCGGGCATCGGCTCTCTCATGCAAACTGCAGGTAGCCAGCAGCGCCTGCCATTGGCGTTTGCAGGCTTGATTGTCATCAGCGCGATGGCGATGGCGATGTATGAGTTTTTCAGCTATGTTGAAAAGCACACCACGGGCTGGGCACACCGTGGGTCGCAAGGGCACTAAGCGGGCCTTTTCACCTAGGCTGATTGCATTTAATCGACTGTGATCTTGCGCTGCGCGATGATGGTTTTCCACTTGTCGTAGTCAGCGCGCGCAATTTGCGCAAAGCGCGGGGCGCTGCCACCAGTAGGCTCTGCACCCAGGCGGGCAAAGCGCTCTTTGACCTCGGGGTCGGCCAGTGCAGCGTTCATGGCGGTGTTGATGCGCAGCACAATGTCTGCAGGCAAGCCTTTAGGGCCATACAAACCAAACCAAGTGGTCGACTCAAAGCCCGGCAGCACCTCGGCCACAATGGGCAGATCAGGCGCTAGCGTGCTGCGCGCAGCGCTGGTGATAGCCAGTGCGCGCAGCTTGCCGTCTTTGACATGCGGCAAGCCAGTGACCAAAGAGTCGAACAGCACATCTAACTTGCCGCTGATCAAATCAGGAATAGCCAGCGCCGTGCCACGGTACGGAATGTGCACGATATAGGTGTCAGACATGGCCTTGAACACCTCGGTGGTCAGGTGCACGATGGTGCCATTACCGCTGGAGGCGTAGTTAAGTTTGCCGGGGTTCTTTTTGGCGTGGTCGATAAATTCGCGGATGGTTTTAGCAGGCGAGCTATTGGGCACTAAAACAAGGTTGGGCGAGCTGGCCACGTAGCCCAGCGGTGTGAAGTCTTCAAACGCGTTGTACGGAATTTTGGGGTTAATGGCCGGGCCAATGCTGTGCGTGCTAGACGTCGCCAACAGCAGCGTGTAGCCGTCTGGTGCTGACTTGGCAGCAGCGTCTGAACCAATGGTGCCGCCTGCGCCGGGGCGGTTGTCTACCACTACGCTTTGGCTCAGCTTTTCACCCAACTTGTTGGACAAGGCGCGGGCCAAGATATCAGTAGCGCCACCTGCCGGGAAAGGCACTATCAAGCGAATAGGCTTGCTAGGGTAGCTTTGCGCTGAGGCAGCCCAAGGATGCAGCGCAATAGGTAAGGCCACCAGCAGGGCAGCGGCAGAAGTGAGTGTGCGACGTTTCATAACTTGCATTATGAATAGAAAACGGCAACCGAAGTTGCCGCTTAAGGGAATGTTTTACAACTTAGCCTCTAGCCTTATTCTTCCACAAAGGCCTCTTCACGTTTGTTTTTCACCGAAGGTAGCAGCACAATAATCAGCAATATGGCAGCCGCTATCAAGAAGCCCGCTGAAATACCACGCGTTACAAACACGCTCCAGTCACCACGTGATAACAACAGCGCACGGCGCAAGTTTTCTTCCATCATGGGGCCTAAGATAAAGCCCAGCAGTAGTGGCGCAGGCTCGCAGCCCAGCTTGGCGAACAAGTAGCCTACAAAGCCAAAAATCGCCACCATCCAAATATCAAAGGTGTTGTTATTGGTGGAGTACACGCCAATAGCGCAGAACAGCACAATGGCCGGGAACAAAAAGCGGTAGGGCACGGTGAGCAGCTTGATCCACATGCCAATCAGCGGCAGGTTC
>JANOSN010000702.1:0-2417 GCA_031415895.1 Polaromonas sp.
TTGTTTACTTCTTCATTCATGCGCTTCAAAATTTCGGGCGGGGTTTTGGCAGGGGCCAAGATAGCCCACCAGGCGGGGGCTTCAAAGCCTGCAATGCCGCTCTCGGCCATGGTGGGCACATTGGGCAGGTCGGGGCTGCGTTTGCTCGTGGTGACCACTAGTGGGCGCATGCGGCCACTGTCGATATGCGGCTTGGTGACAAACACCGAGCCAATGGACAAGGGCACATGGCCTGCAATCGCGTCGTTCATCAGCGGGCCACCGCCTTTGTAGGGGATGTGCTGCCAATCCAAGCTATTGTTTTTGCCAATCAGCGCCATGGCCAAGTGGCCTAATGAGCCGCTGCCGATGGTGCCATAACTTACATTCTTTTTGGCTTTGGCGGCGGCAACTACGTCGGCAAAAGTTTTGTATTCGCTGCCCACGTGCGTGGCCAGCACCATGGGTGCGGTGCCTATCAGGGCGATGGGCTCCAGGTCTTTGCGGGTGTCAAAGTTGATGTTGGCAATCAGTGCGGGGTTCACTGCGTGGGTGTCAAACACCACAGCAAAAGTGTAGCCATCGGCTGCGGCCTGCGCCACTTGCGCGGTGCCTATGGCGCCTGACGCGCCGCCTTTGTTTTCCACTATCACGCTTTGGCCCAGCTGCGCTTGCAGGGGCTGCGCCAAAATGCGGGCCACTTGGTCGACCGACCCACCCGGCGGGAAAACCGCCACCAGCTTGATAGGCTGCTTGGTAGGCCAGGCTTGCGCCAGCGCGTGCAGTGGGGACAAAGCAGCTAGGGTGACTGCGCACGCTGCTAACAAACTCCGTGGCAAGCTGTGTGGCAAATTGTTTTTCATGGGGCATCCAAACTAAGTGAGTTTTTGATGCATCAATTATGCGCAGCGCCAACTGCCCGCGCCCTACGCAATACCCCTGACAGGGTAAGTCTCAACACTGCAACGGCTCGTCTTGCATGGCCTCTATTTGCTCGTGCAGTAATTGCACTTGCTCATGCCAATAGGCGCTGGTGCCAAAGTGTGGGAAAGCCAGCGGAAACGCCGGGTCGTCCCAGCGGCGGGCCAGCCACGCGCTGTAGTGGATAAGCCGCAGAGTGCGCAGTGGCTCGATCAAGGCCAGCTCGCGGCGGTCAAAGCTGCGAAACTGCTCATAGCCGTCCAGCACGGCCGACAGCTGCTGCGTGCGCTGCCTGCGGTCGCCTGACAGCAGCATCCACAGGTCTTGCACGGCAGGGCCGGTGCGTGCGTCGTCCAGGTCTACAAAGTGTGGGCCTGCAGCTTGGGTGATGCTGCCCTCGGGTGTCCACAAAATATTGCCGGGGTGACAGTCGCCATGCAGCCTGATGGTATGAAAACTGCCGTCTTGTGGATCAATTTGGCCTGTAGTCCAGGTATTTGTTAGCTTTTCAGCTACTAACTTAATAGCATTTTGATAGGTTAACTTCCATTCAGTGCGCACCTCGGGGGCCACCATCTCGTGCTTTAGCAGCCAGTCGTGCGGCTCGGTGCCAAAGGTGGCAACGTTGAGCGCTGGGCGCACGGCAAACGGCTTGGCAGCGCCCACGGTGTGGATGCGTGCCAGAAAACGGCCTATCCATTCCAGCGTGTCCAAATCGTCCAGCTCGGGCCTGCGGCCACCCTTGCGTGGGCTGATGCTGTAGGCAAAACCGTGGGCATGGTGCAGCGTAGCGCCGTTCAGCGCAATAGGTGCGGCCAGCGGAATTTCGGCCGCTACCAGCTCGGCGGCAAAGTCATGCTCTTCTTGAATTTGCGCATCGCTCCAGCGGTGGGGGCGATAAAACTTGGCCACCACGGCTTGGCCGTCGTCAGTGTGGGCCAGGTACACGCGGTTTTCGTAGCTGGACAGCGTCATCAGCCTGCCATCTAGCAGCAAGCCAGTGTCTTCTAGCGCGTTGATCACCACATCTGGAGTGAGCGTTTCAAACGGATGCAGCATGCAGTTTTACCAATAGAAAGTGCTTATAGTCCAAGTATTTATTACTCAGACAGCTATTAATTTTATAGCGTTTAGTTTGCCAGCTTGTTATGCATGCAGCGACACGATATGCCCCACACGCGCGTCACCCTGCCCTGCCAGCACCTGCGCGTAGGCGGCTTGCGCGGCAGCAGGGCCTGCGTGGCGCTGCACTGTCATCCACGGTGCTTGCGGTTTGCTCACCGTGGCGCAAAAACTGATCCACGCTTTGACCAGTGTTTGGCCAAACGCAGGTGCGCCCCAGTCGGCGTAGCGTTTTTTAATTTGCGCAGGTGCAAAAAACAAAACAGGTTTGGGGCCGGGCAAGTCTTTGCCGTTGCCCAGCTGGTCTACATGGGTGCCGCCGATGGAGCAGCTGTAGGCTAAGCGGCTAAAGCGGGTGTGAATGGCGCGGCGCAGGTCGGCATTGCCTGCAAAGT
>JANOSN010000703.1:0-7195 GCA_031415895.1 Polaromonas sp.
GAGTTGCGGGTTGATCGAGCAGTTTGCTTGCTGCCGCTACCGTGTCTTGATGTCCACCTTCACTCTTGGATTTGCTTAACAAGCCAATATCAATTAAATCGTCGTCACTTACCTTCACCACATGCGCCATGGCGCAGGCCGCCAGCACGCTGGTACGGTAGGGTGCAAGGTCAGGGCATACGACGGTGCGCAAATTTGCGTCTACAGTGATACAAGCATCGCGCTTTGCCGCTGCTTGCAATAAAGCTTGGGTTTTGGGCCAGTCTTGTGGTACCAACATTAGGCAGCCTGTGTGCAAAACCGTGGTGCTAGCCGGCAGGGCTGCAATCGCCTGGGCTGCACTAATGTCACGGTCGGCCACCGCCTCGCGGTGAAAGGCATAACTGGCTTTACCTTGCGCATCCAGCTGCACCACCGCCATGGCGGTGGGCTGCTGGCTGGGGACAGGACTGGCTAGCCGTATGCCTTCTGCAGCCAGTAGCTGGCGGTACTGTTGGCCAAAACTGTCGTGCGACAAAGGGTTTACATACGTTGTGGATAAACCTTGTCGTGCAGCTGCAATACAGAAGTTAAATACAGACCCACCCAAACAAGCTTGCGATGCTGTACGCATGCTGTTTGGAGAGTAAGGGCTCACAATAAGATCAATCAGCGCTTCGCCGTAACAGGTCAACATGGTGTAATTAAACCGCAAAAAGTAGTTACAAAACCTAGGGTTTGCGATAAATAAAACAAATTGATTTATTAAATAATACCGTGAATAATTCATGCAGTCCATGTGTGGGCTGATTAATCAAACCCTGTTTTATACATCCTAGGAGACCCGTATGTCATTTAAACTCAAAGCCACTTTGGCCGTAGCTACCTTGGCTTTTGCTGGCGGTGCGCTGGCTCAAAAAGCACCAGTCATCGGACTGATCACCAAAACTGAAACCAATCCTTTCTTTGTGAAAATGAAAGAAGGTGCGCAAGCCGAAGCCAAAAAAATGGGCGCTAAGCTGATGACCGCATCAGGCAAAAAAGACGGCGACACTGCGTCACAAATCACCGCCATTGAGACCATGACAGCAGCAGGTGTCAAAACTATTTTGATCACCTCCACGGGCGATGCCATCATCCCAGCGGTCAAAAAGGCCCAAGCCAAAGGCGTGCAAGTTATTGCTCTGGACAGCCCGTTTGAAGGCGCAGATGCTTTGTTTGCCACTGACAACTACAAGGCAGGCATTTTGATTGGCGAATACGCCAAAGCTGCGTTGGGCGCTGCACCTGCCAAAATTGCCATGCTTGATTTATTCCCCGGCCACCCCGTGGGCGCGCAGCGCCACAACGGCTTTATGAAAGGCTTTGGTCTGCAGGCGCTGGATGCCAAGTCCAACGACTTGTCCAAAACTGCTGAAACCGTCTGCGCCGGCGACACCGATGGCAACCAAGCCAAGGGCCAAACCGCCATGGAAAACTGTCTGCAAAAGAACCCAGACATTAACGTGGTCTACACCATCAACGAACCTGCAGCAGCCGGTGCCTACAACGCACTGAAAAAAGCGGGCAAAGAAAAAGGCGTGATCATCGTGTCTGTGGACGGCGGCTGTGCAGGCGTGAAAGACGTAGCAAACGGCGTCATCGCCGCTACCTCGCAGCAGTACCCGCTGAAGATGGCTGCAATGGGTGTAGCCGCTGGTGTGGAATATGCCAAGACCGGCAAAAAAGCCTCTGGCTATGTCGATACGGGCGTGACCTTGATCGCTAACAAGATGATCAAAGGCGTAGATGCTAAAGACGTGAAGACTGGCACAGCACTGTGCTGGGGCAAAGCGTAATTTCGCATATTTAAAGACTGCAACGCAAGCGCTGATCTATGACCACAACAACACCAAAAAGCCCGTGGGCAAATGTACCTTGGGCGGCTTTGGGGCCATGGATAGCGCTGCTGTTGGCAAGTTCTTTTTTTGCAAGCCAAAGTGATAGGTTCCTCACTGGAGAAAACTTGTCCTTAGTGTTGCAGCAAGTGATGGTGGTGGGGGTATTGGCGATTGGCCAAACCCTCATCATTTTGACTGCTGGCATTGATTTGTCCTGCGGCATGGTGATGGCCTTGGGCGGCATCGTCATGACCAAGTTTGCAACCGAGTTAGGTTTGCATCCTGCGCTGGCTATGGCCTGCGGTATAGGCGTTACCTGTTTGTTTGGCTTGATCAATGGTTTGTTGGTCACCAAAGTTAAGCTACCTTCTTTTATCGTCACCTTGGGCACCATGAACATTGCCTTTGCTGTGACCCAAATTTATTCCGAATCACAAACCATTAATGATTTGCCGCCTATGCTGACTGCATTGGGGCAAACGTTTTCTATTGGCAGTACCGAGATAGCTTGGGGTACTTGTTTAATGATTATTGTGTACGCATTGGTGTGGCGTGCTTTGGCAGATACTGCCCCCGGACGGCACGTGTATGCAGTGGGTAACAACCCTGAGGCTGCACGCTTGACAGGCATCTCGGTTGATAAAGTCTTGATAGGCGTGTACACACTAGCTGGGCTGTTTTATGGCTTAGCGGCTGTGTTGTCTGTTGCACGTACCGGTGTGGGTGACCCACAAGCCGGGCAGACCGAAAACCTTGATGCGATCACCGCTGTCGTGTTGGGCGGCACATCGCTGTTTGGCGGGCGCGGCATATTGTTAGGCTCACTGGTAGGTGCTGTGATCGTGGGAGTGTTTCGTAATGGATTGACCTTAATGGGTGTGGCTTCGGTGTACCAAACCCTGATCACGGGCGTATTAGTGATTTTGGCGGTAGCGGCTGACCAAATGTCGCGCAAAGGAGCCAGATAATGACCGGCCCTGTTATTTTTAAAGCCCAAGGTATTGTGAAGCGCTACGGCCAAGTCACGGCCCTAGATGGTGTAGATTTTGAGCTACGTGCCGGTGAAATATTGGCTGTAATTGGTGACAACGGGGCTGGGAAATCGTCGTTGATTAAAGTGTTGTCAGGAGCCGTGGTGCCCGACGAAGGCACTCTGGAGCTAGATGGTAAGCCCGTGCGTTTTCGCTCACCCATTGACGCACGCAAGCATGGCATAGAGACGGTGTACCAAGATTTGGCGGTAGCCCCTGCCATGACCATTGCTGAAAATTTATTCTTAGGTCGTGAAATTTTAAAACCGGGATTCCTAGGTAAGCTGTTGCGATTGATTGATAAAAAACAAATGCTGGCTGATGCCACAACCCATATGGCTGATTTGAAAATCGGTCTGCGCTCCATGAGTCAAGCCGTTGAAACACTATCAGGCGGGCAGCGCCAAGGTGTGGCTGTAGCGCGTAGTGCAGCATTTGCCAAACACGTGGTGATCATGGATGAGCCGACGGCTGCGCTGGGTGTGAAGGAAGGCAACATGGTCTTAGAGCTTATTCGTCGTGTGCGCGACAAAGGCCTGCCAGTGATTTTGATCAGCCATAACATGCCGCATGTATTTGAGATTGCTGATCGTATCCATGTGCAACGCTTGGGCCGCCGCGCAGCTGTGCTCAACCCTAAAGTCATCAGCATGAGTGACACCGTAGCGGTCATGACTGGCGCAATGCCAGTAGAAAAAATACCAGAGGCCGCCCTTGCTTAAAAATATTGATCCCGTACTTAGCCCGGACTTGCTTAAAATTTTGGCCGAAATGGGCCATGAAGATGCCATTGCCTTGGTGGATGCCAACTTTACCGCCATGCGCTATCGCACCAGCACCACATCGCAGACCATTGTTCGTCTGCCTGGGGTGGGTTTGGCGCGCGTTGCACAAGCTGTGCTGTCAGTGTTGCCACTGGGCATTGCAGAAGAAAAACCAGTGGCATACATGCACGTAAGCGGCTCGCCCACAGGCTACGCATCAGCCGTGCAGCGCGAGGTGATAAGTTTGGTAAAGTCAGAGCCAACAAACGCCCATTTGCAAGCCGAGGCCGTAGAGCGTTTTGCGTTTTATGAACTGGCCAGCAATGCATACGCCATCGTGCAAACTGGTGAATTGCAGCCTTATGCTAATTTCATCTTCAAAAAAGGCGTGCTAACCCAGACTACAGTGGTCTGATGTGCACGATCTGTCCGTGTTAACTGATTCTTTGCAACCCTTGCACGCTGATGTAGTAGATGCAGCGCTACCTGCCCACTTCAAGCCACGCGGTTCTAATCAAATCGGAATGCGCCAGTACAACGAGAGGGTGGTGCTGCAAGCCATCCGTTTGCATGACAGCTTGGCCAAGGCAGATCTTGCACGGTTGACACATCTGAGCACCCAAACCGTTTCACTCATCATTGATCGTTTGCATGCGGATGGCTTGGTGGTCAAGCAAGCGGCTGTTCGCGGCAAAGTAGGGCAGCCCAGCGTACCTATTGCGTTAAATCCTGATGGCGCATTTGCCATAGGTATAAAAATTGGCCGACGTAATTGCGACACGCTTTTGCTAGACTTTACGGGGCGCGTACGTGAGCGTGCATCCTTATCTTATGATTTTCCTGACCCACAAATACTGTTTGCTCATTTGCAAGCTCAGCTGCTTGCGCTACCTGCGCGTTTAGGTGCGCAAATGGGCGAGCGTATTGTGGGTATTGGTATTGCAGCTCCACTGTCTTTGGGCGGCTGGCATAGCCTGCTGGGGGTAAGCGCAGAGCGTACCCATGTTTGGGACACTATTGATATGGCTGCACAAGTGCAAGCCATGACTAGCTTGCCTGTGCAGCAAGTCAAAGACACAGCAGCAGCCTGTGTTGCCGAGTTAGTGGCCGGGCGCGGCCGCAGTGTGCGCAGTTTTGTATACTTATTTATCGATACTTTTATCGGCGGTGGCGTGGTCATTGACAGCCAGTGGCGCTCGGGTTTGCATGGTAATGCAGGTGCTATTGGTTCCATGCCCATGCATGGCACGGCTCCAAGCTCGCAAGAGCTTGCGCCACAAGTATTGAGCGTAGCGTCCCTGTATCGTTTAGAGCAACGGTTTGCCCAAGCGGGGCTAGACCCTACAGCTTGCTACGATGACCGTGCCTTGACGGGCGAGTATGTGGGCTTAACGACACCGTGGCTTAAAGAGGCAGCAGCAGCCATAGCGCTAGTGGTTCAAAACGCCGCCTGTATTTTGGATATGGACGCCGTCATCATGGACGGCTCTTTAAGCCGAGGTCTGCTTTTGCTGCTGCGCCAAGAGCTGGATATGTCGCTGCAGTCTTATAACTGGGAAGGCGTGACGCAGCCCGATGTGCTACTAGGTACTATGGGGGCTGATGCCCGTGCGATGGGTGGTGCACTGCTGCCTTTGTACAGCAGTTTTGCACCCGATAGAGAGCTGTTCTTAAAACTTGATCGCTAATTGGGTATTACACAATCTGGATACAGCCGGGTGTGAATCCAAGCTGCACACTGTCGCCATAGGCCAGGCCATCTAGCCGCGGTGCAATGACCTCTACCATTGTGTTGGTTTGATGATGTGCCGCTTTAGTCTCTGGGTGCGGATAGTACAACCATGCTGGCACAGTATGCTGCTGCCATAATAGCTGCAGCCGTACAAATGAAAATGTCTCAGGGGGGTGCAGATGCGTCCATTCTACGTGTTCAAAGCAATAGTCTGCATGCACCAATGACCACGTGTGCGGTGCGATTGAGATATTGAGGGTACCAGGCCAGTAGGTTGATAAATCTAGCCCAAGCGCTTTGAAAAACGGCAGCTGCATGCTCACCGAGCCTTGCGGGTACGGGCTATGGGTGGCAGCACCAGAGGCTACACCATGACCCTGAACTACCAATCCCTGAAGTGTGGTGAGTGCTTCCATATTTAGCGACTAAGCCTCGACCAATGCCAGGGCAGCTAGATCACCCACCTGCAATCCCAGCCCAGCGGGCACGATGTCGCAACCATTGGTGAGTGATACCAGTTTGCCCGCTACTTCAGCGCGTAACTTTGGTAGCAAAAAATCTTGGTGATGCCAAAACACGCTGCCCCCTAAGCTGATACGCTCTAAGTCTAGAGTGACGATCAGGTTGTACAGTGCGCGGCCCATCACTTTGCATAGCTCATCGACTTGCGTTGTAGCCAGCGCATTACCTGCACGAGCCGCATTAAGTAAAGTTTGTGCATCGCTGCCAAAGCGCCTAGGTATGGCGTTGCCAGCGACCACGGCTTCAAGGTCGCCGTAGTTACCACAGCCACATGCAGCATCAGGATGGTCGCTCACAAACATGTGGCCTGCGTGGCCAGCGTTACCGTTTTTGCCGCGTAATACACGACCATCTACGCACAGGCCCACGCCAATACCCGTGCTCCATGTCACGTAAGCGGTGTTCGACAAATGCTGCAAAGCCCCCCAGCGCCGTTCGGCTTCTAGCGCGCCAATAGCATCGTTTTCTACACGTACCTGCGGGTAGCGTGCTGCTAGCGGGGCTTGCAGGGGGGCGCTCATCCAATCGTTGGGCAAGCCGCGTACTGCACCACCTAAGCCGCCACATATATTTGGTGCTGCTAGCTCAGCCATACCTGCATTGAGCACAAAAGGCCCGCAGCTAGATACACCAACACTGGCTATCTGCTGCTCGGTAATGCCTTGCTCACCACACGCAGCGCCAATCATGCGAATGATTTGCTGCGCTAGTGCATCAGATTGGCCTTCTTTGGCGGTAGGCTCTGCACGGCGCGCATGCAGCTGCAAATGGGTATGCGATTGGCTGTCGGCCAGAGACACGGCAACTTTGGTACCACCAATATCGACACAGGCGTGAAATTTTTCAAAAGTCATATGCTAATTATGCGTCTTCAAGCCTGCGTATTACAGGGCCCTACAGATTCGTGCATCAATAGTTTTGGTTTTTCTAGGTGGTGTAGATGGTGTATGGGCGCGCCTTGCATCACCTGCAGCAAGATGCGAGCTAAGTGGCGGCCACTGTCGACAATGCTGTGGTCTATGGTGGCTAAACGTGGCGTACAAAATTCACCCGCATCCACGTTGCCAAAGCCCATCACCGACACGTCGCGCCCGACATGAGTGATGCGAGGGTAGATTCTTGCCGGTTACCCACGCGGCCTGAAAAAAGCAAGGCGATAGCACCTGTGCGGCCTGTGGCCAAACGACGCGCCGAGGGATTCGGCTGGTAATTGATAGCTTGGGCAGCAGCCTCTACACGTGCGCGGGTTGCGGCGCTCACATCGCTGTAGCCGTTGAGCGCGCGCGA
>JANOSN010000704.1:0-2636 GCA_031415895.1 Polaromonas sp.
CATCTGGCTAATCAGGAAGAATAGACTTGTAGTCCAAGTATTTACTGCTTAGTTTGCTATTTAATTTGTAGTGTATTGCTTTGCTTTGCTTTGCTTTGCTTTGCTTAGGTCGGGGTCGGACTCCCCTTGTGCAATGCATGGTGTCCTTGATTAGCCGTGGCGGGCGGCGGGACATATCGCTGCAAAAACTTCCGCGAAAACGCGCGGCAGGCAGTAGTGATCTGTAGATGGTGGGCCGCACCTCGCTGCAGTTTTTGCGTCGATACGCTCCCAATACTGTTCGCTTTACTCCGTTCGCCCAGAGCTTGTCGAAGGGTTCGCTAAGGTTTCGACAAGCTCAGCCCGAACGGGATGGGTTTATGCGAACAGTATTGGGAGCGTATCGATGCAAAAACTGCAGCGAGGTGCGGCCCACCAAATACCGATAACTACCATCTGCCGCGCGTGTTCGCGGAAGTTTTTGCAGCGATATGTCCCGCTGCCCGTCCAAGGTAAACAACGAACAAATGTCTTGTCAAGGGGGAGTCCAAAAGAACCTAAGCAAACCAATAACACTACGAATTCAATAGCAAAGTAATTAATAAATACATGGACTACAAGCACTTTTTCTTCACATTTACATGCTAAAAGAAACTATGCAGTCACTCAAGCCGTAATAATCCAGCCCTCTAATGCGTCCACCTTCTTAGGCAAACCGTAGCGCGCATGGCCTGCCTCGTGTTGCGCTTTGGCCCACGCCGCTTGCAGCATGCACAATGCTGCGTCCAAGCTGTCCCCGCTGGCATCGTCTGTTAACGTGTCGCGCTGTGCATGGGTGAGTTTAAGGCGCAGTTTTAAGCGGGTTTGGCCATTTTCTAGCGCCGTGATCAGGTCTTTGCGGGCGATCAGACGGTCAGGGGTTTGCTTGGCTTTGTCGTCGGACTTGTAGCTGCGGTTTTGTAATATCTCGCGCGCCAGTAAGCCGGGATAGGCCTCTAGCGCGACGCGGCGGGGCTGGCCTGATGCATCTTTGTCAAAAGCGTCACCTGCGTGCAATGCGGGCAGGTGCACACCCGCATCTAACAGGCGCGGTGCGCCTGCGTGCAGCATGTAAGCTACTGGCGGGTTAACCCATTTCATGCTGGGGCTGCTGCCTGCGGGCAGATCGGTGGCGCGGTGGGCAAACTTGCCGCCTACGGGCCGTGCATCACAAAAGGCTTTGAAAGTGGCGCGAATGTCCGCACGCGACAGGCTGGCGTAGTGGCGAATGCTTTGCGCCCATTCGGTGGGCCATTGCAAGTGCTCAACCAGCTCACGCGGCAAACCAAACGGTAAATCAAAACCGCCAATCCAATCCTTGTGTGCACAAAGCCAGTGGCTAAAGCCGTCCAAAGTTTCTACACGGTCTAGGTGCGACAACTGCACGCGGCCTTTGTCGCTGGTGCCCACAGCAAAAACGATAGGTTTACGCTTAGTGGGGCTGCTAGAAAAATCGCATCCTATCACTTGCATGTCCGTTACCCCAGCGCCAGCGCTATTACGCCCACCGCAATGGCCGCCGCGCCAACGATACGCAAAACACGGTCACCCTCACCTAGCAAGTGTCCCCCTATCAACGCAGCAAACAACATGCTGACTTCGCGCGCAGGCGCTACGTGGCTCACTGGTGCGATCAATATCGCGTAGAGTACACATACATAGGCTATGGGGCTGAAAATAGCAACGATGGCGGCGTACTTCCACTGCAGCTTCCACAGGCGCTTAGCTTCAGGTATATCGCGCAGTACGGGTACCACTGCGTAGGGCAAGCGCAAAATGTTGCACCAGTAGTCAAACAGTATGGGTGAGATGGCAATGATTTTGACGGCATACGCATCTAGCACGGTGTAGCACGCTATCAAAGTGCCGGTGAGCAGGCCCCAAAACACACCTGCTTTGACGCGCTCTTTTTTAGCTGGGTCATGTGCGGCTTTAAAAAGTGCTGGGCCACCTGCCACTAAAAACACGCCAACAACTACGCCAACAATACCCAGCACTCCAAAAGCGGACAACTGCTCGCCAAAGACAATCACCGCAACCGATGACGACAGCAACGGCCCACTGCCGCGAGCCAATGGATAGACAATCGTTAAATCACTTTTGCGATAACCAGTGAGCAGGCAGAAAAAGTACACCCAATGCACAAAGCCGCTCAGCGCTATCAATCCCCACTCTAATGCGCCCCAGGTGGGCACCACGTCCCAGCCTAGCCAAATGCACAATGGTGTCCACACCACGAACATAATGGCCGCATTGAAAAATGTAAACCGCGAGTCGCCGTTGGTTTTTTTTGCTGCAATATTCCAGCCAGCGTGGATGAGAGCGCCTAGCAGTACCAGGCCAACTGCCGTAAGCGGCAAGGCTTACGCTCTGCCGATGATTGACGCAGTAGCCATCAACTCTTCTAGCAGCGCGAGAGACACTTTGCCGCTCACGCCGTAGGGGTCAAATTCGGGTCTCTCAGAGTATTTCAGCACAATGGAAGTGTTGAGTTTGGCCAAGTTGACTTGGCCCATGGTCCAGCCGCCAAATCGGCGGGCAGAAATTTCTTCGTAGTCCAGCAGCACCACATCAGTGTGGCGGTTGTCTTTGCTGATGTGGTTATAGAGCTCACTCAC
>JANOSN010000705.1:0-2281 GCA_031415895.1 Polaromonas sp.
TTTGAAACCAGAAACTATCAGTCAAGTGCGCGGTAGTTTAAAAAAAACAATCAATCAAACCAGTAATAAATCAGAACAGGAAAAAATTGAATTACTTGCCAAGGTAATGGAGGATTTTGACAAAAGTGATCCTATCACTGCGCACAATACTTTGATGATAATTTCTTCGTTAAAAATTTTCAAAAAGAATCCAACTTACAAATCATATGCTGGCTTTATCAACACAATGCGCAAACAACTTGATAACAGTCAATCCAAACTAAAGGATATTGAAAGCGCTACAGCAGTAGAGGATACTTGGCTGCAAAATTGTCAGCAGAAAAACAAGGCCGAGGAAATGATACAGCTTGGTTTAGAAAAATTGAATTTAGAAGCAGATAGCCTCAGCACAATTTTCAATGAAACGATAGAAGCTTTTGCAAAGAAAAATAACGAGTTAAGTGAAATAGCAGATTTTTTTTCAAAAAGTAAGGATGCTTTGTTGATGAATGAATGCAGTATTATCCCCCGCAACAAAAATTGGCTACCAAAAATCCTAAATAGCTTATCGACGCAAGGACCTCCTGTAGCATTTGTTGTTGGCATTGCACATATTGGTGGAACTAGCGGATTGATATCGCTTCTTAAAAAAGAAGGCTATCCAAATATAGAACGTGTTCATACTACAGACTAGTTTCAAAGAAACCCTTTTTAACTCAAATAAATAATGCAACAGGTTATGCAAACTGAAGCTAGTGAATGTTCTCTAGCTTGCCTAGGAATGGTAGCGCGTGCGCACGGTCTGCAAACCGACTTATTCGACCTTCGCCGCCGATTTCCAGTATCTTTGAAGGGCGCAACGCTACAACAGTTAATAGCCTACGCCACTTCACTGAACTTCACCACCCGCCCCCTGCGTTTAGAAGTCGAAGAGCTAAGCCAACTCCAACTCCCCTGCATCCTCCACTGGAACCTGAACCACTTCGTCGTCCTCAAAAAAGTAGCCCGCAACCACATCGTCATCCTAGACCCTGCAGTAGGCGAACGGCGGCTCAAGTTAGATGAAGTCTCCCGCAGCTTTACCGGCGTGGCGCTAGAGCTTACGCCCAACGCCCAGTTTGAAGCTACCGATCAACGCAAAAAGATTGCGCTGTCGGCGCTTACAGGCAAGGTGCTGGGCCTGAAACGGTCGTTGTTTCAGGTGTTTGCCATTGCACTGGCGTTGCAGTTGTTTGCCATCGCCTCGCCCCTGCTTAACCAACTGGTGGTGGACGATGCCATAGCCACCTATGACAAAGACTTGCTCACCGTGCTGGTGATTGGCTTTGCGGTGCTGCTGTTGATTCAAACCCTGCTGGGGCTGGCGCGCAGCTGGATGGTGATGGTGCTGGGCATGTCAGTCAGCGTGCAGTGGGTGAGCAATGTGTTTAGCCACTTGGTGCGCCTGCCCGTAGACTTTTTTGAAAAGCGGCATTTGGGCGACATTGTGTCGCGCTTTGGGTCGGTAGGGGCCATTCAACGCACGCTAACCACCAGCGTGATAGAGGCGGTGCTAGACGGCATGATGAGTGTGGCGGCGCTGGGCATGATGCTGCTGTATTCGCCCACGCTCACTGGTGTGGTGCTGGTGGCCGTGGCTGCCTATGCGCTGCTGCGCTGGGCGGCGTACAGGCCGTTTCGTGATGCTGCGGCTGAGCGGTTGATCGTATCTGCGCGGGAGAACACACATTTTTTAGAAAGCCTGCGGGCTATCGTGCCGCTCAAGCTGTTTGGTCGCGAGCAAGAGCGCCGCGCGCGCTGGCAAAACCTGTTGATTGAGGTGCAAAACCGCGATGTGCGCACGGCCAAGATGGGCATTGCCTTCTCCACAGCCAACACCTTTATCTTTGGACTTGAAAACCTCATCGTGCTGTGGCTGGGCGCGGGGCTGGTAATGCAAACCACCACGTCTGTAGGGTCGCAGGGCCAAGCTATTTTTACTATCGGCATGCTGTTTGCGTTTATCAGCTACAAAGGCCAATTTACTGGGCGGCTGACGGCACTCATTAACTTTGCCGTAGATATCAAAATGCTCAGCCTGCACGCTGAGCGCTTGGCTGACATTGCCTTGGCCGAACCTGAAAAAGACGATGTGCCAGACAACACCCTAAGCCACCTAGAGCCGCGCATTGAGCTGCGCAATGTGAGCTTTAGGTATGGCGAAGGTGAGCCGTGGATATTGAAGGACACCTCAATCGTGCTGGAGCCTGGCGAGAGCGTGGCTATCGTTGGCCCCAGCGGCTGCGGTAAAACCACGCTGCTC
>JANOSN010000706.1:0-2755 GCA_031415895.1 Polaromonas sp.
CCAACCCGGCAGCTAGCGCACTTGGTAATGCACTAGGTAATGCACCAGTCAATGCGACCGCAACTGCTGCGCCACCGGTAGCTGCAGGCGGTGGTGCAGGTTCCCCAGGTGGTGGTGGTGGCCCATTGGCCGAGTTTCGCAATCGCTTAGTCACTGAGTTGCAACTGTCAGCTGACCAAGTCAGCAAAGTAGATGCCATCTACGCCGAAGCGCGGCCTAAGTTTGGTGCGTTGCGCGATATGACTGCTGAAGAACGGCCCAAAGCGCGCGAGCGCATCATGGCCGACACGCGCGCCAAAATTGGCGACTTACTGACCCCTGAGCAAAAACCCAAATACGCTGCACTGCTGGCCGAGGCGGGCGGCCGCACCTCGACCCGAGGCCGCATTTATCTGATGGGTGCAGACGGTAAACCCGTAGCCTACAACGTGCGCCTAGGCATTACCGATGGCACCAGCACCGAGCTGCTGGTAGCACCTAATTCGCCCAATGCGGATGTGTTCAAAGAAGGCGCAAGCGTGATCACTGGTACGTTAGCGCCAGGTGCTGCTGGTGGTGCAGGCGGTGGTACGGGCGGAGGCAGTGGTTCTGGCAGCGGCCAGCGCTCTAGCGGCCCACGCATGCCGTTTTAATCCAGCACACCACCATGGCCCTTATCGAAGCACGCGACCTCACCAAGGTGTACACCATGGGTGACCAAACCGTGCACGCGCTGCGCGGTGTGAGCTTAGACATTGCTGAGGGTGATTTTGTGGCCATCATGGGCGCATCGGGTTCAGGTAAATCAACCTTGATGAACATTATTGGGTGCCTAGATTTGCCTAGCAGTGGCGAATACCGCCTAGCCGGTGAGGCAGTGCAAAGCATGCAGGGCGACCAGCTCGCGTCTATTCGTAATCGACGCATTGGCTTTGTGTTTCAGCAGTTTAATTTACTGCCCCGCACCAGCGCACTTGAAAATGTTGAGCTGCCCATGGTGTACAGCGGTATTAAGTCTGCACAGCGCCGCGACAAGGCCGTTGCTGCACTGGCCAAAGTAGGCCTAGGCCAGCGCATGCACCACACACCTGCTGAGTTATCTGGCGGTCAGCAGCAGCGTGTGGCGATTGCGCGTGCACTGGTGAACAATCCACAATTAATTTTGGCCGACGAACCCACCGGCGCGCTAGACAGCCAAACCAGTGAAGACATCATGCGCTTGCTGACTGACTTGAACGCGCAGGGCATGACCGTGGTGCTAGTCACGCACGAGGCCGACATTGCTGCGTGGGCGCGCCGCAAAATAGTGTTTAAAGATGGGCACATCATTGAAGACGTGGCGCAGCAACTAGCACATGCGCCTTACCCATCGGTCAGCCAAGCAGCGCCCACAGGCAACTTGACTGCATTGGCCCAAGGAGCGACACCATGAACTTCTTTGCCGCTCTGCGCAGCGCCCTGCGCGCACTGGCTGCCAACACTTTGCGCAGTATTTTGACGATGCTGGGCATCATCATTGGTGTGGCTGCAGTCATCACCATGATTGCAGTCGGCCAGGGCGCGACCGACCGCGTGCAAGAACAAATGAAGGGCTTGGGCAGCAACATCATGCTGGTGTTGCCCGGCGGCGTAACGCAAGGCGGCGTGCGCCTGGGCGCGCAGACGGGCCAAGCGCTGTCTGAAGAAGATGCCTTGGCTATTTCTAAAGACGTGCCCGAGGTGCAAATTGCTGCGCCCAGCTTGCGCACCGGCGCGCAGGTGGTGGCAGGCAACACCAACTGGAGCACCTCGGTGCTGGGCACGACCAACGACTATATGGAAGGCCGCGAATGGCCGCTAGTTGGCGGGCGCGCCTTTGAAGCCGCCGAAATGCAAGGCGCGGCCAAAGTGGCCATCATTGGGCAAACCGTGGCGCAACAATTGTTTGGCGAAGCTGACCCGCTAGACCAAGTCATTCGCGTCAAGAAGGTGCCAGTCACCATCATCGGCATACTAGAGAAAAAAGGCCAAAACTCATTAGGCCAAGACCAAGACGATTTGATCATCGTGCCCATCAGCACCTACCGTAACCGCATTCAAGGCGGTAACAGCGGCAAGCTAAAGCGTGTGGGCGTGATCAACGTGAAGGTCAAAGAAGGCCAAAGCATGAAGCTGGCCGAGGAGAACATTAAAGACCTGCTGCGCCAGCGCCTGAAAGTGCAGCCCGGTGCCGATGACCCGTTCAGCATCCGCAACATTACCGAGATTTTGCAATCCCAAGAGTACTCTAGCCGCACCATGACGCTGCTGCTGGCGGCGGTGGCAGGCATCAGCCTGGTGATTGGCGGCATCGGCATCATGAACATCATGCTGGTCAGCGTAACCGAGCGCACCCGCGAGATTGGCCTGCGCATGGCCGTAGGCGCGCGTGGGCGCGATATCTTGACGCAGTTTTTGATTGAGGCTGTCACACTCAGCGTGATTGGCGGCTTGATTGGCATTGCCCTGGGCGCAGGGGCTACTTGGGCCATAGCGCAGTTTGCAGGCTGGCAGGTCAGCATGACCACTGCGTCGATTATTTTGGCCGCAGGCTTCTCGGCCGTGGTGGGCGTGTTTTTTGGCTTTTATCCGGCTCGGCGGGCGTCTAAGCTGCTGCCTATTCAGGCGTTGCGTTATGAGTAAGACACATTAAAAATAGCAAATAATCATCGAAATCAGCCTGTAGTTCAAGTATTTATTGCTCAGACAGCTATGAGATTAATAGTACTTTGCTTGGATAATTTTAGTTTTGCTACGC
>JANOSN010000707.1:0-3201 GCA_031415895.1 Polaromonas sp.
GCGCATTTGCTGGGCTTGGGTGTGCAGCCGCTTCAAAATGCGCCCGGTTTGCCCGGCCCTTTGCTAGAAACCTTTGTCCATGCCGAGTTGCAAAAACAATGCGCATGGGCCAGCACGGCCTGCGAGCTCATGCACTACCGCACGTCCACAGGCGTGGAGGTTGACTTCATCGCCCAAGACCGCCAAGGTCGAATTGTCGGTATCGAAGTCAAGTCCAGCACCCAAGCCAGCGCCAACGACTTCAAAGGTCTGCGCCACTTGCGCGAGCTAGTGGGTGACCAGTTTTACCGTGGCGTTGTGTTGCACCCCGGTAGCCAGTCCATCAGCTTTGACCCGCAACTGGCATCCGTGCCACTGGGGGCGTTGTGGGCTGTGCAGGCTTAGGCGTGTTTTATCAGTCCTCAAAACCCACCGAAACTCACCCAAATAGACCGCTTAAGCTATGACCATGACCGACCACGACCTACCCCCGCTGATAGAAACCCCACCAGGCCGCTACCGCCACTACAAAGGCGGCGAATACGACGTAATAGGCACCGTGCGCCATAGCGAAACGCTAGAACCCATGACGCTGTACAAAGCCTTGTATGGACAAATGGGCCTGTGGGTGCGGCCAGCAGCCATGTTTAACGAGACTGTGGTGATTGACAGCGTAACTCAGCCCCGCTTTACCAAAATAGCATAAGTAATGGTCTTTTACCAATCAAATAGGCCGATAGTCCAAGTATTTATTGCTTATATAGCTATTAAATTTATAGCATAGGCCATATCTATTGCATCAACTTGTCTAAGCCAGACGCTTTAAACACGCCGCTGGCCGCCACATCCACCTTGCGGGCTGACGCGCGGCGCGTGCCGCCTTTACCGCGCATGGCCAGCTCTGGCTCGCCGCCATAGGCTACCTCGCCCGGTGCTACGTCCACTTTCGCTCCGTCGGTGGCCGTCATCACGGCAGCACCGGTGTTGACTTTCAAATAGGTGCCGGGGTTGTTGTCTTCTACGGCCTCTTGCGACACTACAATTTCAATATCAGTACCGCGAATGCCAATGGTAGCCGTGCTGGTGACAAACGAGACTTTTTGGCGCACTGTGGCTATGCCAGATATGTAGCGCAGGGCACCGGTGATCATGCGCAGGGTTTTTTGGCGCTCTTGGCGTGGGCCTGCCAGTTGCAGTTGCTGCAGCTCTACCGTGGAGCCACCGCGCAGCGCCATGCGTGCGCCATCGTCAAAGCGTACTAGGGCTTCGCCGCCGTTTTCACTGTTTGGCTTAGTAGGGTCTGCCGCCGCGCTTTGCAGTACGTCGCCTTTTTTAAGTCGCTGGCCTTTGAATGCAGGCAAAGTAACACCCTTGCGCACCACCTCTACCGAGCCAGTTACTGTGCGCAGGGTGGCCGCCTGCGCACCGCCTGCCAGCATAGCCAACACAGCGGCACACACCGCCGTGCGCCACACGGGACGGCTGGGCTGAGCTTTAAAGCCCGCGCCAGTTGTCTTGCCAAGTGATGTTGAGTGTGCGTTCATAAGCCATAACCTTCATGTGTTGTCTTACATAAGACGTTTTGCTATTTTAAATTGTGACTATAGCCCCATCAGCACACTAGCGATAGCACGCGGGTAGATCAAATGCTCTTGCGTCAGCACGCGCGCAGCCAGTGTGTCGGCCGTATCACCCGCCAGCACAGGTACCACCGCCTGCGCGACGATGGGGCCATGGTCTAGCTGCGCCGTCACATGGTGCACTGTAGCGCCGGCAAACTGGCA
Organism: Polaromonas sp.; assembly: GCA_031415895.1. Lineage (GTDB taxonomy): Bacteria > Pseudomonadota > Gammaproteobacteria > Burkholderiales > Burkholderiaceae_C > JAAFIP01. The sequence goes on from JANOSN010000707.1 coordinate 1,764, forward strand.
GAGCGCATCGATTGCGCGCTGGTGGGTGTGCAGCCCTGCAAATGCGGGCAGTAGCGATGGGTGAATGTTAAGCAAGCGGCCTGCGTAGTGCTGCACAAAGTCCGGTGTCAAGATACGCATAAAACCCGCGAGCACCACCAAGCTGGGCTTATAGACGTCTACCACTTGAGATAAAGCTTCATCAAACGCTTCGCGGCTAGGGTACGCCGTGTGATCCACCACGCCAGTAGCTATGCCCTGCGCTTTAGCAAACAGCAGGCCCTTGGCATCGGCTTTATTGCTCACTACTGCGGCTACTTGCGCGCCATAGCGTGTGGCCCATTGCTCAGTTTGGGCGGTTTTAACGATAGCGGCCATGTTAGAGCCGCCGCCTGAGATTAAGATCACTATGTTTTTCATACTTTCCCATTATCTCTGTTACCTATGCGCGCACTCACCCCTATAGAAACCCGTGTTTTAGCCACCTTGATGGAAAAAGCCCGTACGGTGCCTGACAGCTACCCGTTGTCTTTGAACGCTTTGGTTCTGGGCTGCAACCAAAAAACCAGCCGTGACCCGGTGATGGAGGTAAGCGACGACGACACCCGCACCGCGCTAGAAGCACTCAAGGCCATGAGCTTGGTGTTTGAAGGCAGTTCCAGCCGCGTGCCGCGCTATGAACATAACTTTCAGCGCGCATCGGGCACCAGCGAGCAGCAATCGGTATTGCTTGGCCTATTGATGCTGCGCGGCCCGCAAACCCCTGCCGAGTTGCGCACCGCTGGCGAGCGCTGGTACAAATTTGCTGACGCACTGGCTGTCGATGTCGTGCTGCAAGAGCTGGCTGACCGAGGCGACGATGGTGGTGCGGCGATGGTGCTCAAGCTGCCCCGCGCACCCGGTGCACGCGAGCAGCGCTGGGTGCACCTGCTGTCAGGCGAGGTAGACGTGCAAGCACTGGTCAGCAACGCGCCCAGCGCCGCCGAGGCCGAGGGTTTGCTGGCCCGGGTAACGGCGCTAGAAAACGCGCTAGTCATCACGCGTGCCGAAAACACCCTGCTCAAAGCCCATATTCGCACCATCAGCGAGCAACTAGGCATTACGCTACCTGAAGCTTAAGCCTTAGCCTCAATCCCAGCCAAAACTACGAAACGCCTAGTAAAAGCACTTGGTTTGTCACCCTTAATACAAACAAAAAAGCACATTCGTGCTAAAACACGGGTTAGCTTAAAAACGCTACAAATTAACTTTTTAAATAACCCCTGCATTGCCCTTCAGCCCGGAGATACCGTATGGATTTAGCCTTCACCACCGAAGAAGAAAGTTTTCGCAAAGAGGTTCGCACTTGGGTGCACGCCCATTTGCCCAAAGATATTGCGCACAAGGTACACAACGCGCTGCACTTAACAAAGGGCGATATGCAAAACTGGGCCAAAATTTTGGGCAAAAAAGGCTGGCT
>JANOSN010000708.1:0-1310 GCA_031415895.1 Polaromonas sp.
GGTCAGCAATTAAGCGGCCATGGTATTTGCCGTAGGGCATTTCTAGCGTGACGAGTTTTTGTAAATCTGCGGGTTGCATGCTGGGCCATTAATTCAATATTTGAACAGCAAAATTTTATACGCTGTTCAGCATGGTCTCAGACACGTCCCACAGTCGCTGCGCTGCTGCCGCGTCGGCAATATGCGGCGCAAAACCTGATACGCGATTACATGGGACTGTGGGCAGGCCTTGTTGGCAGTCTTCTAGGTACAGCCCGCCGTGGCCTTTGAGCTGTGCCGCCGTAGCTGCCCACACGCTGGTTGACGCGCCCTGCTCTACAGTTTTAAAAATATCCAGCGGCGTGTCGTCGGCTTTAAGCCAGCCCATGGCGCGCATTTCTTCTATCGGTAAAAACTTTTGTAGCCCCGTCATAATGCCGCCCGGGTGCACTGCGTTAGCGGTAATGCCCTGCGCCGCATAGCGCTGGTGCAGCCCCAGCGCCATCAATGCGTTAGCGCTCTTGGCTTGGCCATAAGCGTTCCACTTGTTGTACTCACGGCGCTCGTAGTGAATATCGTCAAAATCCACACCGGCTATCTTGTGGCCTGATGAGCTTAAGCACACTACGCGTGCATCAGCGGTAGCAGCAGCCGCTTTCAGCAGTGCAGGCAGCAACGCCGTGGTCAACGCAAAATGCCCCATGTGGTTAGTGGCAAACTGCGCCTCCCAGCCCCGGGCGTTACGCGTTAATGGGCAAGCCATGATGGCGGCGTTGTTGATCAAAATATCCAGCGCCAGCCCGCTGGCCGCCCAGCGCTGCGCGAATGCGCGCACAGTGGCCAAATCGCTTAAGTCCAGCAAGCTAACTGCCACCTGCGCGCTGGGGTACTGCGCACGCAGCGCCAGTGCAGCTGCATCGCCCTGCTGCGCGTTGCGCACCGCCAGCGTGACAGCCGCACCTGCGCCAAGCAATGCACGTGACGTTTCAAAGCCCAGGCCAGACGCACCACCCGTGACCACGGCATTGCGCCCCGCTAAAGACACACCCTTAACCACCTCTAGCGCCGTGGTGCGCGCACCGAAGTTCGAAGTCACCATAGAAGCCGTTTGCTCAGTCATAACAGGGTATTAAATTTAATCAAAATTATTGTGCGGCAAAATTGCCCTTCATGTTGCAGGTATTCATTGGCTCAGGTCGCTTCATTATTAGTCAAGACTACGATTTGTAAATCTAAGACCTAAGACGCATTCATCACCAAGCCACAGTTTTACCATCGCTGGCTACTTGTATCAAAACGCTGCAATGGGTTAAAGATGCGCTTGTTTAAGC
>JANOSN010000709.1:0-3282 GCA_031415895.1 Polaromonas sp.
TCAATGCTGACCAGTGGGTTGCCAGACACGGTGCTAGCGAACACCAAGTTAGGTTTTACACGCGCTTTCACCCGGCCACCGTAGCCACTGGATGGGCCGCTAGACTGCTGCGCTGTGCCCGTAGCCGTTGGCCCGCCACTAGCACCTGCGATGCCGGTCATGCGCTTGAGGTTTTCTTCACGTTGTGCTGTTAGTTGCTTTTCTTCGGCGGCGGTTTGTTCAGCTACTTTACGCTGAGCCTCGCGCTTGGCGGCTGCGGGGTCGGGTTTGACTTCTGGTTTAGGTTCAGCCTTGACCTCTGGCTTGGGAGGTTTAGCTTTAGGTTCGGGTTTGTCCACAGGTTTTTCTTCCACCACTTTTTTAGGTGGCTTGTCTACCTTGTCAACGATGTCGGGGGCTTTTTCTACCGGCACGGGTTTGGGCTCAGGCTTGGGCTCTGGCTTGGGTTCGGGTTTAACTTCTGGTGGTGGCGCAGCGGGCGGTGGGTCAGCAGGGCGCGGGGCGGCTTGCTGGGGCACGCTAGCCCACAGCTCGGCATCAGCACTCAGCTCAGTGGGGCTTTGGCGCTTCCAGTTCACGCCCCAGGTCAGAGCAGCTACCAGCAGCAGGTGTGCCAGCACGGCCAGCGCCATCGCGCGCAGCATGCCAGGCTGCGCGGGTGGGGCAAACTCTACGCGGTCAAAAGCGCTGGGCATGGTGCGTTAAAACTATGTTGTGCTGTGCAGGCTGATGGCTTACTTGGCCAGTTGCACCGACAAGCCCACGCGCGCAATGCCTGCGCGCTGCAGCTTGTCCATCACCGCCACTACGGTTTCGTATTTCACAGCTTTGTCCGCGGTGATCACTACAGGTGTGGTGGTGCTGCCTGCTTGCAATTGTTTGATCTGCTGCGCTATGTTTGTGATAGCTGCTTGCGCAGTAATTTCAAGCGACTTGCCGCTTTTTATTTCTAAAGTCTCATCTTTTTTGATGACAATCTGAATCACCGTATCAGGCTGCTTAGCGGCTTTACCCACACTGGGCAAGTTAATCACGCTGGGCGAGATGAGTGGCGCGGTGACCATAAAGATGATCAGCAGCACCAGCATCACGTCGATAAAGGGCACCATGTTGATCTCGTTAATGGTGCGGCGGCCTCGGCCTCTGGATATCATGGCGGGCATGGAGTTCTCCTTGGCGTGTTTGCTGTGCAGGCAGGCTTAGTGGCCTGTAGCTGATGCGCTGGGGTTTACCGCAGCTTGGGCCAAATTGGCGCCTAGGTTGCGTTGCAAAATATTTGAAAACTCTTCAATAAACGTTTCCAACTTAATCACCACACGGTCAATATCGCGTGCAAACCGGTTGTAGGCTACTACCGCTGGAATAGCAGCAAACAAGCCAATGGCCGTAGCTACCAATGCCTCAGCAATGCCGGGCGCTACTGTGGCCAGCGTGACCTGCTGCAGCGATGCCAAGCCCGTAAACGCATGCATGATGCCCCACACCGTACCAAACAAACCGACATACGGTGACACGCTGCCCACCGAGGCTAAGAAAGACAAATTGCTTTCCACCACATCTAGCTCGCGTTGAAAGCTGGCACGCATGGCGCGGCGTGCGCCGTCCATCAGGGTGGAGGTGTCGGCAATGCGGCGCTCGCGCAGTTTTTGGTATTCGCGCATGCCGCTGGCAAAAATGCGCTCCATCGGGCCAGAGTGTTTAGCGTTTTGCGCAGCTGACTGAAACAGCTCGTTAAGCGAAGTGCCAGACCAAAAGTCACGTTCAAACTCGTCATTGAGTGATTTGATTTTGCCTAGTGCAATGAGCTTGCGAAAAATCGCCGCCCAGCTAGAAATGGATACCACTACCAGCAGCAGCATGACAGCCTGCACCACAAAGCTGGCATTCAAAATCAAATGCAATATCGATAAATCTTGGTTCACTGCAGTACCTCCATCACGTGTTGTGGAATTTTTGTGGGTTTTAAACTGTTGGTGCTGACCCAAGCAATACGAATTTGCCCATGACAGACCAAGGGCAGGGTGTTAAGTTCCGCTGTGGGTAGCAGCATGGCAGAGCCTGATTGCTCTATATTCGATAGCTGTGTGAGCATATTTTGATTGGACTCTGGCCTGGTTTCTCGCCTTACTTCTCGCCTAATTTCTTGTCTGATGGTAAGCGTAATTCGGCTCTTTTCTACGATCTGCGCTGTAACCAAAAGTTGGTCATCCAACTGCGCAGGCAACTTATAGTGCAGCTGGGTATCAGTCACTACAAACATGCCGCCTGCTTGGCTTGCCGTGGTCTCACGCAGTGCGCTTTGCGACACACCCAATGCGCGCAACCACTCTGTGCGGGCACGCTCCATAAACTTAAGGTAGTTAGCGTAGAAAACAATGCCGCCTGCGTCGGTGTCTTCCCAGTACACACACACTGGCCACACGAATGGCTGTTGCGTTGCGAGCGGTATGCCCTGCGTCACGCCAACACCTCACGCATGCGCGCAATGGCAGTTTGCAAATCTTGCATCGAGCTGGCAGTAGAAAAACGCACAAACTTGTGGGTAGTGTCATGGCCAAAATCACGCCCAGGAGTAATGGCAATGTGTGCGCGGCGCATCATCTCAAAGCAAAAATCCCAGCTTCCAGTGACGCCTAGTTTGTCCTCGATGCGTGAGCAGTCTGCATACACATAAAAAGCGCCATCAGGTTCCACAGGCACTTCAAAGCCTAGGCCGCGCAGCGCAGGAATAAAGTAGTCGCGCCGCGCTTTAAATTCTGCGCGGCGGCGTTCGTATTCGGTAATGCTGGCGTCTTCAAAGCAAGCCAATGCAGCCCGCTGCGACACGGTACTGGGGCAGATGTACAAATGCTGCGCTAAGTTTTCTACCACGGTGACCAATGCGTCGGGCACCACCATCCAGCCTAAACGCCAACCGGTCATGTTGAAGTATTTGCTGAAGCTGTTAATGCTGATGATTTGGTCGTCAATTTTGAGGGCGCTTTGGCTAAAAGTAGCATCGTGGCTTAAGCCCAGGTAAATCTCGTCAATCATCGTCACACCGCCGCGCTGTCTGACTGCGTTATGAATGCTACGCAACTCGTCAGGGTGGATGGAAGTGCCAGTGGGGTTAGACGGCGAGGCTAACAAAACCCCACGGGTGTGGGCTGTCCAAGCCGCTTGTACTTTATCTGCAGTCAGTTGAAAGCGCTCACGCGGTGTGCACGCAATCAGCTTGGCTATGCCGTCTGCAGCAGCCACAAAATGGCGGTTGCATGGGTAGCTGGGGTCGGGCATCAGCAC
>JANOSN010000710.1:0-1443 GCA_031415895.1 Polaromonas sp.
GCAACCCGCTGTGCGACGAGAAAGACCGTGGCCATGTATTGGCAGGCATGCGCTTTCAACGCTCGTTAGAGTCGGGTGCCTACGTGCTGGGTGGGAGCCCGTATGAGGCACCCGGCCAGCTGGTGGGCGATTTTATAAAAGGCACAGCATCTAACGCTTTAGGCAGCGTAGAGCCCAGCTACAAGCCCGGCGTGCATTTGACTGACCTGGGCAACCCGCTGCAGCCCAGCTTGCCCATGTACGCTATACACGCCATGCGCGAAGCGATACCTGCGTTTGCCCAGCAGATAGCAGGCTTTGATATGGCAGACGCCATGCTGACGGGGATTGAGACGCGCACCTCTGCGCCCATTCGCATTAAGCGCCATGAAGAACGCCGCGCGGCACTGCGCAGTGGTGCAGATGCCGCAGCCCGCAGCGAACAAAACCCCTTGCGCTACCAAAGCATCAACACCCCAGGACTGTACCCAGCAGGTGAGGGCGCAGGCTATGCAGGTGGCATCATGAGCGCAGCAATTGACGGCATTAAGGTGGCCGAGGCGGTGGCGCTGAACATCGTGGCACAGTCGGCCTGATGGGTTAGAGACAACTACGCATTGACTTGCTCTGGCTAATTGGCATGATGATTGCAATGCAGCGTATACCCGCGTAGCATTGCAATCATCATGCCGATTATCAAGGAGCATTATTTTGAACTGTCACTCAAACTCTTTTACACGCCGCGCACTGGGCGCAACCGCTGCTGCGGTGGTCATGGCCTGCTACGGCAGCGCAGCACTGGCCGCCACTCCTAAAGACACCTTGGTGGTGGCTTGGGCTTTTGACGATGTGATCTCGATGGACCCATCTGAGGCGTTTGAGATTTCTGCGGGCGAGGTGATGGGCAATACCTATGACCGCTTGCTGCGCTACGAAGTGAAAGACCCATCTAAACTCGTCAACGATATTGCCAAGACCTACAGCGTGTCGGCTGACGGTAAAACTTTTACCTTTGAAATCAAGTCAGGCTTAAAGTTTGCCTCGGGCAACCCCATGACGGCCGAAGACGTGGTGTTCTCGTTGCAGCGCGGCGTGCTGCTAGACAAATCACCGGCGTTCATTTTGGGCCAGTTTGGCTTTACCAAAGACAACGTCAAAGACAAAATCAAGCAAACTGGCCCGCTCACGCTGACCTTTGAAACCGATAAAAGCTACGCACCAACTTTTGTGTACAACTGCCTGACAGCTAACGTTGCTGGCATCATGGACAAAAAGCTAGTGATGAGCAAAGAAGTTAACGGCGACATGGGTAACGCTTGGCTAAAGACCAACTACGCAGGCTCAGGCCCCATGGTGCTGCGCGAATGGCGTGCCAACGAGATCATGACGCTAGAGCGCAACGACAACTACTACGGCGAAAAATCAAAAATGAAGCGTGTGATTTACCGCTTTGCCAAAGAGGCC
>JANOSN010000711.1:0-2015 GCA_031415895.1 Polaromonas sp.
CGGCACGGTGACCAAAGAGCTACGTGATGTGGGGATCAAAGATTATCGGGAGGTGTATTTCAAACCCTACCGCGTTATTTACAGAGTGCTAGGTGCCAAGGTCCATGTCTATTTGATCGTGGATGGGCGGCGCGATATGCAAACGCTCCTGACTCAGCGCTTGATCAGACCCTGAAACACCGCGACCTAATAAAGATAGCGTGTCTTAAAACTACCACATCGAACAGGGTGAGCGGTGTGAGCGTATCGATGAAAAAATTGTAGCGAGGCGCGGCTAACCATTTACAGATCATTAAAAATCCGAGTCGCGTGTTCGCGGAGATTTTTTGCAGCGATATGTCACGTCGCCCGTCCAAGGCTAACAATGATCCCATGCATTGCTGCAGGGAAGTCCAAAAAATCTAACTAAAATCCAGTAATGAAAAAACTACTGTTCACCCTGCTCATAGCCTGCACCAGCGCCGTAGCCCAAGTGTCTACAGTGACCAGAAACCCCGCTAGCTACACACAAGAGGTGTTTGCCTACAAAGGCAGCCGCATAGTGCAGGTAGACGAGGCCAGCTCGCCGGGTAATGAAGAGAATGTTTTTATCTTTTCTAAGGTAGAAAAGTTTGCCAAGCCCGATGTGATGTACTTTCAGCGCTTTACCAAAATGAGCGGCCAGTGGAAGTTGAATGCATCGGCTGAAATGCGGCACGACGGCATTATCTCGGTGACCAATAATCGCAAGGCATTTAGTGATGCAGATAAAAATAAAAGTGTGGATGCGCTGTTTATCTACGCGCTCAACGATAGCGATTTAAAGCAGCAGTCGATTCACCTGCTGTTCTCGCAAGCTAACAAAATTTATACTATCGCCGCGACTAAGGCTGACGGTTATTCCAGCTCTAAGTTTTCAGATAACTTTGCTGAGCTGAGCCCGAATGTTAAAAACAACGTGATGGCGTACTGGGAAAAATTGGACAAAGCAGACAAGTAATTTTTGTCTGTGCACCATGGCCGTACATAGGTATTGGCCAGTATTGCGAGAAGTACTTCAAGCCCTGCCGGTGGCGGGTCCAAGCCTGCTGGGGCTAAAAATACGCATCCCACGCCGTCTTGGCAATCAACGCAGTGACTACTGCAATAAACACTTTACGCACAAAGCCTGCGCCGTGGGCGAAGGCCAGGCGGGCGCCCAGCAGGCTACCGACTACGTTGGCTACGGCCATAGGCAGGGCGTAGTGCCACCACACGTGGCCCTGCATGGCCAGTAGAGCTAGTGCGGTGATATTGGTGGCCAGGTTGAGCACTTTGGCGTGGGCGCTGGCGCGCAAAAAGTCATATCCCAGCCAGCGCACCATAGCGAACACCATAAAGCTGCCGGTACCGGGGCCAAAAAAGCCGTCGTAAAAGCCTAGCACGCCTCCAATGCTGGCCAGCACGGCTACCTCGCGGCGGCCACTGTATCGGGGCCTGTGGTGGGTGCCAAGGTCTTTTTTGAGCAGCGTGTAAATCAACACAAGTAGCAGCACGACCGGCAGCAGTTTGCGTAGCAAGGTAGGCGACACGGCTGTCAGCAGCCAGACGCCTGCTAGCGCGCCCAGGCCAGCGGCCAAGGCTGCAGGCAGCACGCGAGGCCACTGCAACGCAACTTTACGGGAGAATTGCCACGCAGCCACCAGCGTGCCCCAGGTAGCCGCGCCTTTGTTGGTGCCAAGCAAGGTGGCCGGTGCAGCACTGGGAAAGGTGGCAAACAATGCAGGCACTAATACCAAGCCGCCGCCACCTACAATCGCGTCAATCAACCCGGCCAGCAACGATGCACTGCATACGATGAACCATTCCATAGATATTGATTGTAGAGGTGAGCTTCAGTGAGAATGTAAGTGCTATAAAATAAATAGCTAAATAATCAATGAATACTTGGACTACTGGCCTAAAACATACTTACTTTTAAAATTAATCACAGTATTTTGGTATTTTGCAGCGCCCACTTGGTGAAGGTCACTGTGGCCGCCACCGTCCACAGTGAA
>JANOSN010000712.1:0-4603 GCA_031415895.1 Polaromonas sp.
AAGGGCCACAGGTCCGGTTGGCATAGGGCACACGCCGCAGCAGCTCGCGTCCCAGTACAACGAACAAAATACAACGAGTGAAGTACAAAGTGCAGCGCAAGCAAAGATTTTTAAGCCATCACCTTGCACACCATCATCGCCAGCTGATGCAAAGCCATCCAAGCATCTACAGGCCATCCAGGTTGTTTAAGACCTTTAACAATACCGTCCACCTGGTGCGCAGAGTGCAGTAAATTAGCCGCATCAACGGATGACAACCTAGGCAAGATGCGTTCAAACAGCTTTTGCTTCATGCCCCACACCCGCGCCTCTTGCAGCGCCATGGGCAATGGTTTACCTTCGTCCATCAGGGTGCGCAGGCGGTGCAGGGCGCGGATGTCTTCACTTAATGTCCAGTGCACCAACACCGTAGCCTCGCCCTCAGCTTGCAGGCCGTCTAGCATGCGCTGCACGCGGGCCACGTTGCCTGCCAGCACGGCCTCAGACAGCTTGAACACGTCGTAGCGCGCCACGTTCAGCACGGCGGCTTCTACTTCGTCAAAGCCCAGCTCGCGTGGGTGGGCGGCATCGCCTGGGTAGAGCAAGGCCAGTTTTTGCATTTCTTGGTGTGCCGCCAGCAGGTTGCCTTCGACACGGTCAGCAAAAAACTTCAACGTGCGCTCACCCTCCTCGCCCGCTTTCACGCGCAGGTGCAGCGCGCCTAGGCGCTGGGCTATCCACTGGGGCAGCACGCGCCGCTCGATGCTGTCGATTTGCATCGTTACGCCGTAGCTTTCTAACGCGGCAAACCACGCACCAGTTTTGGTCATTTTGTCCAGGCGCGGCAAGATAAACAGTGTGAGCATGCTGTCGTTGCCCTCTGCGGCTTGCGCCAGCTGCTGGATAGCGGGGCTGCCTTCTTTGCCGGGCTTGCCGGTGGGTACGCGCACCTCGATGATTTGTTTATCAGCAAACAAGCTGAGCGACCCGCCAGCGGCCAGCACCTCGCTCCAGTCAAAGTGCGCGCCTTGTGCGGTGTGCACTGTGCGCTCGGTGTAGCCTTGCTCGCGTGCATGGGCGCGTATGGCGTCAGCCGCCTCTTGAATCAGCAGCGGCTCGTCGCCGTGCAGGGTGTACAGCGACTTGAGGCCGCGTTGGAGGTGTTTGCTAAGCTGTGGGGCGGCGAGTTGCATGCCCCGAGTTTAAATCACACCGCTCACACCCTACCAATGGCTTGGCGTACAGACTCGGGTAGCTTTTTTAGCAACCATTTCACGCCCAGTGTGATGATCAGCACGTCGTCTACCGCGCCGAGAAACGGAATGAAGTCTGGCACCAGGTCAATGGGCGAGATCAGGTACAAGACCAGTCCGGCCACGCCTAGCTTGAGCCAACCGGGCGAGTCTGGATGGCGCAACGCACGCCACAGCATGCTCAGGTCACCGCGCATGGCGGCCCAAATGACGGCAAGACGTTTCCACACGGTCAATCCCTTTGTGCGCTGATGATTAGCGCGTCAATACAACGTGGGGGTGGGTTCGGGGGATGACAAGTGCTTTTGCATTAATTTTTGGTAACTCTAGGCAATTTTGCAACGAATTTACCTCATAGTCCAAGTATTTATTACATTGTTTGCTATTGATTTTGTAGTGAAGGCAGTCGCGTCCCAATAGTCGGAACCTGATAGAGCATCAAACCAAGCAGTTAAAAGCACGATTTGCCAAAGAAATATGCCCATAGTCCTGGAATTCATTGGTCAAACTGCTATGAAATTAATAGCTTATTGATTACGGAAGAGCTAAAAACTGCTCAACACCTACCGTGTTTTCAGCCACATTACCAAGCGGGCACTGGGCTGCATCTAGGTCTTTCATCCAAATGCCAAATTGCAGCAACTCAGGTGGGTTCATCACGCACGCTTTGTTGCCAAAAGGGTGACCAAGGTGCAGCAGTTGATGGCCTAGCTCGTGCACTAGCAGCGCAGCGGCGGCTTGTACAGGGTCGGTGGATGCGCCATTTATATCACCACGCAGTTGCCGCGTTAATGCAGCTTGGTTAGTAAACGGAAACAAGCTCACTGTAGATACTGTGCCGTAACGTGAGGCTGGTGACTCGCACGTCAGCCCATTACTTACCCCACCGCGCAGCGCGCTATGCAGCGAATTGTTTTTGTATTCCACGCTGGCTAATAACTGGTTTGTAATCACCACCTCGAATGGCCACGCCTGATCGCGCGGTGCCAGTGCCCAAGCCAAGTATTCGTTGTACAACGAGCCATCTAAAAGCGGCTGTGCGTCGCGGCCAAGCAGGGCTCTCCACTGGCTAAAGCGCACCAGTTGCGTGTCGATCAAGGCTGCGGCCAAACTGGCAGCGTCTGTGGGCACTGTAGCGCTGACAAGATGCGGCTGTGCGTAGGCTATTTGTGCTGCGATGGGGCTGCGATTACGGCGTAAGCTGCGCTCTAGCTCTTGCACCAAAATATCGCGCGTGCGGCCACCTGCAAAATCGTAGGTTAACGGTTTGAGCTGGTTCCAGCGCTGCGCTGTCATCGCGCTGAAGAGTTGGTCGATGGCAATCTCTTGCACTGCAGCCCATTGCACACTTACACCTAAATGCGCTTTGCACAGCGCCTGTGCCTGACCTTGTATTGCATTAATCAAGCCAGGTGCTGGACGGTCAAAGCGTGGATTATGCGCATACACCACGCGCAGTGGGGTGTTCGCGCCTAGCGTAGGTAGTGGTAGAAATTTTTCAGTGCTCTTGCGTTGCAGCGGGGCGCACGCTGCTAGTAGGGCACTAGTAACAACAGCGCTAATCAGCTTGCGGCGTTGCACAGACGGCGGCCTCTGCATCACGGGTATGCCTGTCCCTCATCAGTCAATATCGCCGCCAGCGGCACATCGTGTGGCTCGGGTTCAAAGCTGGGCACGCTGGCGTGGGAATAGGCCAGGCCAACCGTTACTGGCTTAGGTTGCAAGCTGGTCAAGGTGCGGTCATAAAAGCCACCGCCGTAGCCTAGCCGGTAGCCCCCAGGGCCAAAACCTACGCAGGGCACAAACAGCAATGTAGGCACGACTATTTCTGTATCTTTAGGTTTGGGGATGTTGTAGGCGTCTTCTTCCATCGGACAGCCGGGATACCAAGCGTAAAAGGTAAGCGTTTTGTGAACTTTGTCCACCACAGGTAACCCAATCTTGCGTACCGTAGCACCTGATGGCGCGCGACCAGCGGCAGCGGGCGTGGTGAGATTTGTTATAAAATTGATAGCTGCTTGAGCAGTATCTACTTGGACTATGCGGGTTTTATCTTCCAAATTACCGTTGCTGGGGTGGTCTGATGGTGTGGTTAATCCGTCGTCTGCAAACCCCCCGTCCTCTTGCCAGCGGTACAGCGCAGGCAGCGGGTCAAACTCGCCTTTGATGGGCCAATACGCGCCAATCACCACGTCAGGCCGCCCCACCAGCCAAATACGCATGACTCTTTGTAACGCTTCGGCGCGCTGCAAACGGTCGGGCAGGTCCATGCGTTGTTGTACCAGGCGTTTGCGAATGTCTGCTTTGTCCATAATCGGGCTATGCCCTCTCCATTCAAACCAATGACTACTTTTAAAACCCACTTATTGACTTCGCTGATTCTGGCATGTTTCGGCGCGTTTGCGCTAGGCGGCGCAGCTAATGCACAAAACCAGCGCGGCGATGAGGTGATTGTCGAGATGGGCAACGCTTTTAAACGCGGTGACAAAGCCCGTTTAACGGCCCTGCTGCCCCAAGCCCGTGGCCATGCACTAGAGGCGCAGGCGGCTTACTGGGACATCAAAGCCCGCCTGGAAGAAGCCAGCGCCCAAGAGGTGCAAGACACCATGGCCCGCTATGCAGGCACCTACCATGAAGACCGCCTGCGCAACGACTGGCTGCTGCAGCTGGGCAAGCGGCGCGACTACACCAGCTTTGCCGCTGAGTACCCCAAGTACCGCATGAACGACGACAAAGAAGTGCGCTGCTACGCGCTCTTGGTCGACTCAGTGCGCAGCGGTAGCACTACCAAAGACATGTCGGCCGAGCTGCTGCGCAACTGGTACGCCATCAAAGACGCAGACGACGGCTGCACGCAGGCGGCAGACCGCTTTTATGCAGACCGCAAAATTACCGCGCTAGATGTGTGGCGTGAAGCCCGCATCAGCCTGGAGGCCAACCGCCCCCGCGCCGCCAGCAACGCAGTTCAAATTGTTGCCCCCGATGCTATGCCTGCCATGGGCGAGGTGAATGCCAGCCCAGCCCGTTACCTGACTGGCCGCGCTACTGCTGCAGGCAGTGTGCGCAAAGAACTGGTCACGCTAGCTCTAGTTAAGTTAGCCACCAGCGACCCCGACCAAGCCGCCACCTTGCTGGACAGCAAATGGTCGCCATCCCTCAGCGCAGAAGAACGCAGCTGGGCTTGGGGCGTGATTGGTAAACAGGCCGCCCTCAAGTTGTCTGATCAGGCTAACAATTATTACGCCAATGCCAAAACCGAACATTTAAACGACGACCTGCTGGGCTGGAAAGTGCGCGCTGCACTGCGCGCCACCGAGGCCTCCAAAGGCTGGCCCGTCATCTTGGCAGCTGTCAATGAAATGACCGACGAG
>JANOSN010000713.1:0-1602 GCA_031415895.1 Polaromonas sp.
CAGCATGGTGGTGGCCGACACCACTGCGTTGATGACTGCTGTGTACAGCGACTATGTGTTTGGTGACCGCAGCCTGTACGCGCAAGCTGTAGCGCAGCATGCCATATGCGATATGACTTTGGTCACTGGCCTAGATGTACCGTGGCAGCCTGATGGTATTCAGCGCGATGGCGAACATGCACGCGCACCTGTGGACGCGCTGCTACGCGAAGCGCTAAACCAAGCACAGATTGTCTACAGCACTGTGTATGGGCTGGGGCAGCAGCGGCTGGATAATGCTATAAATAGTATAGCTATACGAGCAATAAATACTTGGACTAATGACCAAAACAGCACTAAAAAATGGGTTGCAATGTGCGATAAATGCTCTGACCCAGATTGTGAACACTTGTTATTTACGCAGCTGGCTGAAACAGCAGCTCTCCGCAAGCTGAAGTAGTGCTACTGCACCGTACTAGGCCCGGGCGGCTGCGCTGCGGCTTGGGTAAAAATGGCGGCAGCATCAACTGCATCAAAGCGGTATTGCACACCGCAAAAGTCGCAACCCACTTCCACCCTGTTTTGCTCAGCCAAAATCGACTCTACCTCAGCGACACCTAAGCTGTGCAACATGCTGGCCACACGCTCGCGCGAGCAGGTGCAGGCAAAGCGGGGGTGGGTAGGCTCAAAGCGCAGTACTTTTTCTTCCCAAAACAAGCGGTGCAATATGGTGTCAACATCTAGGTTTAGTAGCTCGTCGCGTTTTAAGCTGGCTGCAAACAGCGCGATGCGGTTGAAGGCTTCGTTGATGCCAATGTCGTCTTCACGCGATTTTTCTCCCAGGTTTTTATCGCCCTGCACTGGCAAGCGCTGGATTAGCAAACCTGCGGCCACCTTAGCGTCTGCTGCCAATATCATCTTGGTGTCTAGCTGCTCAGACTGCAACATGTAGTGCTCTAGCACGTGGGCCAAACTTTCTAGCTTCTCGTTATGGTCACCATGCAGCGGCACCACACCTTGGTAGGGCTGCTGGCCAGGAAACCTGTCTTTAGGGTCTAGCGTGATGGCGCAGCGGCCTTTGTTTAGCACGTTGACCATTTCGCTCAGCTTGCTGTCAATGGCCACCTCGCCCTGCACTGTGGCGGTAGCGCGCATGGAAAGGTCAGATTGAATTTCGGCCACAGCCAATTTGACGGGGCCGTCACCCATGATCTGCAGCACCAGCGCGCCGTTGAATTTAATATTGCTTTGCATCAGCGTGCCAGCAGCCAGCATCTCGCCCAGCATCTCACTTACGCGCGGTGGGTAGGCACCTGTGGCCGTGTTGGCGGCACGGCGCGCTAGCACCTCTTGCCAGCTGTCGGTCAAGCGCACAATCATGCCCCGCACAGGCAAGCCATCAAAAAGAAATTTATGCAGTTCAGACATGGAAAATAGTTAACAGGTAAGTCATCAAAATAATTTTAAGCAATGCGTTTTAAGCCCTTGGCAAAACGCTGCGCGTTGCCTACGTATATTTTGGCGCTCATTTGCAGTTTTTGCACTGTCGCGTCGTCCAAGGTACGCACCACCTTAGCAGGCGAGCCGATAATGAGCGAGTTATCAGGAAAGACTTTGCCTTCG
>JANOSN010000714.1:0-1202 GCA_031415895.1 Polaromonas sp.
CGGGTGCTTTGCTCAGCATGTGGTCTGCATAAAAGCGTGCTGTGGTGATCTTGGCTTGCATGAAGGCGGTGTCATTGCCAGCTGCCAGCTCAGCGTCAGCGGCCAGCAGCGAACGGGCCATTTGCCAACCTGCAAACACGTTGCCCGCCAGCATGAGGTAAGGCACGCTGCCTGCAAACACAGCATTAGGCTGCGCCTTGGTATTGCCTGCAACAAAGTCGATCACGTCGATCAAGGCTTTGCGAGCTGTAGACAGGCGCATTAGCACTGCGCCAGCGTGGGCGTTACTGCTTTTGGCCAATTCTTTTTCAGTAGTTTCGATTTGCGCCACGATGGCTTTGGCCGTCTGGCCACCGTCACGCGCTGTTTTGCGGCCTACCAAGTCGTTGGCTTGAATGGCAGTGGTGCCTTCGTAGATGGTCAAAATTTTCGCGTCGCGGTAATACTGCGCTGCGCCGGTTTCTTCAATAAAGCCCATACCGCCGTGCACTTGCACGCCTAGGCTGGTAACTTCCAAGCTCATCTCGGTGCTGTAGCCTTTGACCAGCGGCACCATGAATTCATAGAACGCAGCGTTTTGTTTACGCACGTCAGCATCTGGGTGGTGGTGCGCTGCGTCGTATGCGCTAGCGGCACCAGCGGCCAACGCGCGGCAGCCTTCGGTGTAGGCACGCATGGTCATCAGCATGCGCTTCACGTCAGGGTGGTGAATGATGGGGGCGCTGGCTGCAATGCTACCGTCGACCGGGCGGCTTTGTACGCGGTCTTTAGCGTAGCCAACCGCCTTTTGGTAGGCACGCTCGGCAATGGCAATGCCTTGCATGCCCACGGCGTAACGGGCGGCGTTCATCATGATAAACATGTACTCTAAGCCGCGATTTTCTTGGCCTACCAAATAACCCACCGCGCCACCATGGTCGCCATACTGCAGCACCGCTGTGGGCGATGCTTTGATGCCCATTTTGTGTTCAATGCTCACGCAATGCACATCGTTGCGGCTGCCCAGTGAGCCGTCTTTGTTGACCATAAATTTAGGTACAACGAACAACGAAATACCCTTTACGCCCTCGGGCGCGCCCTGCGCGCGCGCTAGCACCAAGTGCACAATGTTCTCGGCCATGTCGTGCTCACCGTAGGTGATGTAGATTTTGGTACCAAACACTTTGTAGGCGCCATCGGCTTGCGGCTCAGCGCGGGTGCGC
>JANOSN010000715.1:0-1167 GCA_031415895.1 Polaromonas sp.
GGCAAAATAATTTTGCACTTGCAAACCATGCTCGACATAGGCATTGCGAATGCGATACTCTACCAAGGCGTAGTGCGCCGTGTCTTTGACAATGCCGCCCTTGCCAATCTGCTCGGGCTGCAGCTCAAACTGCGGTTTGACTAACATCAGCAGGTGACCCAACGGCTTTAAACAGCTAGCCAAGGCTTCAACGATCAGTGTTTGCGAGATAAACGACACGTCGCCTACGATGACATCAAAAATACCTTGCTCAAAGGCATTTTCCCTATCAAATAGGCTCATAGTCCAAGCATTTACTGCTCGAATAGCTCTGAAATCGATAGCGCTTAGGGTGCGTGCATTGACGTTTTCAAGACACGCCACTTGGGGGTGAATGCGCAAACTGGGGTGCAATTGGCTGTGACCTACATCAACACCCACCACACTTTGCGCGCCATGCTGCAGCAAACAGTCGGTAAAGCCACCGGTTGATTGCCCCACATCAAGACACACTTTGCCTTGCACGTTGATGCTGCTGGCAGCCAGCGCGCCTTCCAGCTTTAAACCACCACGCGAGACATATTTTGACTCAGCGGGGTTTAACAGCTCGATTAGCGCATCGTCATGCAAATCATCGCTTTTGCGCAGTGGCTTCCACTCACCGCGGTGCAGCCAACGCGCGCCAGCTTCAATCAGGCGTGCAGCTTGGCTACGCGATGTAGCCAAACCTTGGTGCACAAGCCATTGATCGGCGCGCATAGCCGCCTTTATGCAATCGGCTTAATAGCGGTAGGTATCGGCTTTGTAAGGGCCGTCTACTGACACACCAATGTAGTCAGCTTGCTCTTTGGTCAGCTCGGTTAGCACCGCGCCAACTTTTTTCAGGTGCAGACGCGCTACTTTTTCATCCAAATGCTTAGGCAACACATATACCTGGCCTACTTTGTATTCCTTTTGCTTGGTAAACAATTCGATCTGTGCAATCGTCTGGTTAGCAAAGCTCGATGACATCACAAAGCTAGGGTGGCCGGTGCCGCAGCCCAAGTTCACCAAGCGGCCTTTGGCTAGCAAGATGATGCGCTTGCTTGGCTTCTTACCTTTGGCTGGAAAAATGATGTGGTCAACCTGTGGCTTGATCTCTTCCCACTTGTATTTCTCTAGCGCTTCAACATCGATTTCGTTGTCAAA
>JANOSN010000716.1:0-1178 GCA_031415895.1 Polaromonas sp.
CACCACCGATGCAGGGGGATTCGGGTTGAGCATGCTGCCAGCAGGGATGATGACCTTGAGCGGTTTAAGGCAACCTGCGTTAAGCGGAATATCGTCATCTACCAAAGTACGGAACACATACAGCACCGCAGCCATGCACACCGCGGTGGGCGCGTTAAAGTTATTGGTCAGCTGCGGTGACGTGCCGGTAAAGTCGATCTCTGCGGTGCGCTGCGCTGCGTTCACGCGAATAGCTACTTTGATCTGAGCTCCATTGTCTAGCGGCAAAGTAAATTGGCCGTCTTTTAGCTTGGTGATCACACGGCGTACAGATTCTTCAGCGTTGTCTTGCAC
Organism: Polaromonas sp.; assembly: GCA_031415895.1. Classification (GTDB taxonomy): domain Bacteria; phylum Pseudomonadota; class Gammaproteobacteria; order Burkholderiales; family Burkholderiaceae_C; genus JAAFIP01. The sequence continues at coordinate 334 of JANOSN010000716.1, forward strand.
GTGGCGCATGTAGGCCTGCACAACGTCGAGGCTAAAGGTGTCGACCATTTTGCGCAGCTCTTGCACGCCTTTTTCGTTGGCGGCAATTTGCGCTTTCAGGTCGGCCATGTTTTGGTAGGGGTTGCGGCTGGGGTATTCGCCGCTTTCCAGCAGCGCCACCATCTCTGCCTCGCGTAAAACGCCGCGCTCTACCAATAAGAAGTTATTGATCTGCACGCCCTCTTCTTCGATGCGGGTAGAAAACGGCGGCATAGAGCCTGGCGTAGTCCCACCAATATCGGCTTGGTGTCCGCGTGAGCCTACGTAGAACACTGGCACATCCGTTCTCACTGAGACTGTCGAAGTGCTAACAAAGTCTTCGACAAGCTCAGACCGAACGGAGGGGCTTAAATACACCGGGGTGATCACCGTCACATCAGGCAAATGCGTGCCACCGTGGTAGGGGTCGTTTAGCGCATACACGTTGCCCGGTTGCATAGTGGCTGCGTTTTCACGAATCACCGTTTTAATGCTCTCGCCCATGCTGCCCAAGTGCACAGGCATGTGCGGTGCATTGGCGATCAAATTGCCCTGTGTGTCAAACAGTGCGCAGCTAAAGTCCAGGCGCTCTTTGATGTTGACCGAGTAGGCCGTGTTTTGTAATTGCAAGCCCATCTGCTCGGCAATGTTCATGAACAGGTTGTTGAACACCTCCAGCAGCACCGGGTCGGCCTGGGTGCCCGCGGCGTGATCGAAGGCACGCGCGCTGGCGCGGTGCAGCAGCAGGTGATTGAGTTCCGTCACGCGCGCGCTCCAGCCGGGCTCCAACACGGTGGTGGCGTTTTGCTCGGCAATGATGGCCGGGC
>JANOSN010000717.1:0-7191 GCA_031415895.1 Polaromonas sp.
GCATCGTTGAGTTTTGGTGGCTTGACGCTAGACACCGCACTGCGCCTGGCACATGCCAATGGCCAGCCGATTGAGCTGGGCCCGCGTGAATGGACTGTGATGGAATATTTGCTACTGCAAGCGCCCAAGCCGGCTGCCAAAGACAAAATTTTGGCCGCGCTGACCGGCTGGGACAAAGAGATTACGGCCAACGCGGTAGAGGTGTACATATCGCGTTTGCGCGGTAAGCTAGAGCCGCATGGCATTGCGCTGCGCTCGATCCGCGGTTTTGGCTACCGGCTAGAACTGCACACCGACACTGACGCGCCAGGCTCTGCTGAGCCAGCAGCCTAAAGCTGCCAGCACGTCACGTCATTTCACGCCACGCCTCGTCTCGTCTCGTCTCGTTTTGCGCGCCGCCATGCCACCTGTTATCAACTCTCAAAGCACCCAGCCCGCCAAGCCCCAACCCAGCGTGATGGCTGGGCTACGCCAGCGCCTGCTGATCATGCTGCTGCTGCCGCTGGCCGTGCTGGCCTGCGTGAGCGCTTGGTTTGACTACCAAGCCGCTGGCAGCGCCGCCGTGCAGCAAGACCAGTTGCTACAGCGCCTGGTGCCCTTGGTGATTGGGTCTGTGGTAGCCGAGGGCCCGCAGCCACTAGATGCACCCGTGGTGCTGCTGGCCCCTGCCATTGAAGATTTTTTAAAAGACCGCGAGGGCTCAGCCGCTTGGGGTATTGCCACAGTGGACGGGCGCATTTTGCTGGGCGAGGCATGGATGACGTCGCCCACACCGTCCACCGATGAGCCAGAATTTCACAGTGAACTGGTAGGCGGCGTGGCCTACCGCATCGTGGCCCAGCGCGCGCAGACCGCCGGCGGTGAGCTGGTGGTGATGCTGGCCGATGGCTCAGACCTGCGGCAAAACTGGCTGCGCTCTTTAGCCCTCAAGGTGCTGCTGCCTAACCTGCTGCTGATTGCGGCGGCGGCACTGGCCGTGAACTGGGCTGTGCAACGCGCACTGCAACCACTGTTATCACTTAAAGACGCGCTAGAAAACCGGTCTCCACGCGACCTGAGCGCCATCAACGCAGACCACTCACCCGAAGAAATACGCCCCTTGGTCGACTCGCTGAACCGCTTGTTTGCGCTGGTCGACGCGCAGGCCCAGGCGCAGCGGCGTTTTATTGCCGACGCGGCCCACCAGCTGCGCACACCTCTTGCAGGCCTGCAGGCGCAAGTAGAGGCGTGGGCACAGGCAGTGAATGCCCCACAAGTTAACATTTACCAAGAAAAACCCTCAGTAGTCCAAGTATCTACTGCTCAAGCAGCTATTACTTTAGGAGCAGATGAGATTAACCGCCTGCGCCAGGCCACGCGGCGCACATCGCAGTTGGCCAACCAGCTGCTAGCCTTGTCGCGCGCTGATGCGCAGTCCGCAGGCAGCCAGCCGATGCACAGCGTCGACCTGCAAAGCGTGTGCACCAGCGTGCTAGAGCAGCAGCTAGACGCCGCCACTGCCAAAAAAATTGACCTAGGCTTGGACATCGACAACACCCAAGGTGCGCTGGTAGTGCAAGGCTACGAATGGCTGCTGCGCGAACTGCTGACCAACCTGTGCGACAACGCGCTGAAATACACGCCAGCAGGCGGCAGAGTGACCCTGCACGCGCAGGCAGGCCTGACACCACCCGGCGTGCTGCTGCAGGTGTGCGACGACGGCCCGGGCATTAGCGAGGGTGAACGCAGCCGCGTAATAGAGCGCTTTTACCGGGTGCAAGGCAGCAGCGGTGAAGGCACCGGCTTGGGCCTGGCGATTGCCAGCGAGATAGCCCATTTGCACGGCACCCAACTGGTGCTAGAAGACCACCACACCGAAACCTCTGCAGCCGCGCAAAGCAAAGGCCTCAAGGTAAGCGTGTGGTTTACCAGCGCAGCCACCGACACCTTGCCACGCTTTCAAACACCCGCGTTTACCCGAGGTATTCGCGCCCAGTAACTAGGTAGTTTTGACATAGCGCTGTGAGAGAATAGTTAGCACAACATCTGCACACACTGTGCGGCATATGAGCACCGAACGCCATAATTATCAAAGCCTATGACCGAAGTAACCACCAACTCTAACGACACCATTGCAGAAGAATCTGCAGGCGAAACTGCGGGCGATACCCCCACACGCAAGCGCCCCAAACCGGGCGAGCGCCGCGTACAAATTTTGCAAGCCTTGGCCACCATGCTAGAGCAGCCCGGCGCAGAGCGCGTGACCACCGCCGCGCTGGCCGCCAAGCTGGACGTGTCTGAGGCCGCGCTGTACCGCCACTTTGCCAGCAAGGCGCAAATGTTTGAAGGCCTGATTGAGTTTGTAGAGCAAACCGTCTTTGGCCTGTCCAACCAAATCACCGAACGCGAAACCCAGCCCGCCGCCCGTGTCGCCAAAATCATCACCATGCTGCTGCAGTTTGGCGAAAAAAACCCCGGCATGGCCCGCGTGATGGTGGGCGACGCGCTGGTGTTTGAAAACGAGCGCCTGCACCAGCGCATGAACCAGCTGTTCGACAAGCTCGAGTCCACCTTCAAGCAAGCCCTGCGCGAGCTGGGCGAAGCCACAGGCAGCGCCGCACCCACGGCAGACGCGAACGTGCGCGCTTCAGTGCTGGTGTCGTTTTGCATCGGCCGCCTGCAACGCTACGCACGCTCGGGTTTTAAGCGTGTGCCCACCGAGCATTTAGAGGCCAGCTTGGCAGGTTTGCTGGGCTAACATCACTTCAATCAACGCTATTATTTTTATAGCTAACTAAGTAATAAATGCTTGGACTACCGGCATATTTGATCAATAAATCATGAAACTTGTACGTTTTGGCAACCCAGGGAAAGAAAAACCCGGCCTGATCGACGCACACGGTGTGCTGCGCGACCTGAGCGCTGTGGTGCCTGACATTGGCGCAGCCCAGCTAAGCCAAGCCGCTTTAAAAAAGCTGGCCAAAATTAACACCGACATACTGCCCGCCGTGCGCGGTAAGCTGCGCATGGGCTGCCCTGTGGCGGGTATCGGTAAATTCATTGCCATCGGTCTGAACTATTCAGACCACGCAGCCGAGGCTGGCATGGCTCTACCCAAAGAGCCCATCGTTTTCATGAAAGCCACCAGTTGCATTCAGGGGCCCAATGACGACGTGATGCTGCCCAAAGGATCAGTCAAAAGCGACTGGGAAGTCGAGCTGGGCATCGTCATGGGCACCAAAGCGCAGTACGTTAGCCAAAAAGACGCGCTCAGTTTTGTCGCAGGCTACACACTGGTGAATGACTTGAGCGAGCGCGAATACCAGCTGGAGCGCGGCCCCCAGTGGGACAAAGGCAAAGGCTGCGACACCTTCGGCCCGTTAGGCCCGTGGCTGGTCACCACTGACGAAATCACCAACCCGCACAAGCTGGCCATGTGGCTCGATGTGAACGGCCAACGCATGCAAACCGGCAACACCAAAACCATGGTTTTCGGCGCAGCCAAAATCGTCAGCTACCTCAGCCAGTTTATGACTTTGCTACCGGGCGACGTGATCACCACCGGCACCCCACCCGGCGTAGGCATGGGCTTTAAGCCACCACGCTTTTTGAAAAAGGGCGATGTCATGACCCTGAGCATTGAAGGCTTGGGCGAGCAGCGGCAAACTGTACGAGCTTATAAAAAAGCCTAACCAACACACACCCATTAGGAGTCATATGCCTAAAAGCACTACCAAAACGAATGCCTTGCTAACCGCATGGCAGCCTGCTAGCGCAAGCAAAAGCAAACCGTTTGCACTGGCCAAGTGCGACACTGCAGCCAAGCCATTTTCAAGCGGCGACAAAGTCAAAGACAAAGCCAGTTTAGAAGCGCTAGCCCTAGAAATTGACGCCCTGCAAGACCTGCTGTATGCCGACCGCCGCCACAAGCTGCTGGTTATTTTGCAAGGCACCGACACGTCGGGCAAAGACGGCACCATACGCGGCGTGTTCGGCCACACCACCGCACTGGGCGTGCACGCCATCGGCTGGAAGGCACCCACACAAACAGAACTAGCACACGACTATTTATGGCGCATCCACCAGCACGCACCCGCTGCCGGTGAGGTGATGATTTTTAACCGCAGCCAGTACGAAGACGTGTTGGTGCCGGTAGTGAATGGGTGGATCACCCCCGCGCAAACCAAGCAGCGCTACGCTCACATCAACGACTTTGAACTTATGCTGACCGAAACCGGCACCACGGTGATGAAGTTTATGCTGCACATCAGCTTTAAAGAACAAGGCCTGCGCCTGCAAGAACGCGTTGACGACCCCGCCAAACGCTGGAAGTTTAGCCACGGTGATGTAGAGGTACGCAAGCAGTGGGCCGACTACCAAAAAGCCTACGCCGCCCTGCTGGGCGCCACCAGCACACCGCACGCACCGTGGACGGTGGTGCCCGCAGATTCAAAAACCCACCGCAACCTGATGATCGCCCCCAGGGTGCGCGACAAGCTGAAATCTCTAGGCCTCAAGTACCCGCCTGATGACCCAAAAATGGTGGGACTGAAAATTAAGTAACTATCAATTTAATAGCTGCTCGAGCAATAAATACTTGGACTACAGGCCAATTTAGCCTCTAAATTAGCCTAAAGCACCGTGCACAGGTTCAACTAGTACTTGCGACTTGACTGAGTTAGCAATAAAACAATCTGCATGCGCCGCATGGTGCATCGCATCGATCTCACCCCGCGAAGGCAGCCGGTCACCCGAGAACTGCACATCGGGCCGCAGCGTGACTACAGACACAAACAGCTTGCCATCGGCATTCTTGTCCATCACCCCCGACGCCGCATCAAAGTAGCGGTCGACACAAAACTTGCGCTTAATCGCCACCGACAAAAACCACAGCATGTGGCAACTAGACAGCGACGCAATCAACATCTCCTCGGGGTCCACCGCCGAAGCATCAGAAAAAGGCAGTGGCACCACATGCGGCGACGAAGACCCTACCACCTCAAAGCCACCATCAAACCTCAGCACATGCTGGCGGCTGTAGTGGTTGTCTAAAAAGTTTTGCTCGCCGCGCAGCCAGAGGGTTTGGGATGTGTAGGTGCTCATAAGTTGCGTCTCGAGTTTTAAGGACAGATCAACTTAACCTTGGGGAAATAGGTTTTGTAGCGTCCTTGGTCGCGGGTGAGAATTTTCCAGCCTTCGGTATGCGCTTGTGCGCCCATAAAGAAGTCAGCTAAAACCCCCGTCTTAGTGCCTTTGCGTTTGCGGTATTGCAAAAATGCCTCTCCAGCCATGTAGGCAGCAGGCCGTGATATTTCTTTCACTACAATTTTTGAACGCTTGAGAAAGTCATCCAGCGCAGCCATGGTGTCCAGTGCAGGTACCAACTCTGCATAGCCCACAGCATTGATAAACAAGGCCCCAAGTTTTTGTGCTTTTAATAATTGCTCTTCAGACCAGTCCGCCCACTGCGGGTCATCCTGCAACAAATCAATCAGCACATTCGTATCCACCAATATCATGGCTTATTCCAGTCATCACCACGCGTCATACGCATGATCTGATCGGTAGTGTATTTTTTGTTGCCCGCACCACGCAAAGCGCTAAACGGGTTAGTCGATTTGGTTTTCTTTGCTGGCGTAGCTACCGCTTCCAGATGCTTTTCTAACGCCTGCTGCACCACAGCCGACTTGGTTAAATGCAAAGTTTCACAGTAAACAGCTAACTGATTTTGCAAGTTTTCAGGTAAGCGTACAGATAACATAATCCACTCCATTTGTATGACATGCCGTATACTTATTGTATGACAATGTCATCGGTCTGGCAACCCGATCTTGCGCGCACGAGGCGCATATCAGTCCTAAGGTCGTCTCACTTCGCAACACCACTAAAGCTTAAGCCACGTATCAATATTTACCACCTCAAGCCCGCGCGCTTGGCGGTTAATCTGCTTGTCATGCGTCAGCATGAATTTGCAATTACCCTGAATCGCCGCAGCAGTGTGGATAGCATCAATCATGCGCAAGCCTTGGGTAGCGCGCAGGTGGGCTGCTAGCTCTAGCGAGCTGCGGTTGTGGGCGAAGGTTTCAAAGTATTCGTCATCAAACATTGATCGGATTTTGGCCATGCTGACCATGTCGTTGCTGCGCATAGGTTTTACTAGCAGTTCTGCCAAAGTCATCTCGCCGGTGCAGCCAATGATGCTGCCATCTGCCGCCGCTGAAAAGAACGGCAGGCACGCGTCAACATAGCCTGCGCTGTTCTCCAGCACATAGATAAGGATATTGGTGTCAAAGTACACCCGCTGGCCCTGCATCTGGGCCAAGGCTTGCGCAATACTGGCCATGCTTATCGATCCCAGCTATCGCGCTCTTGTTCAAGATATTGCGCCACTTCAGTTGCGTCTTTGCCGTACAAGCCTTGGGTAATGCCTACAAAATCCATCAGCGATTTTCTAGCTACGCTTGTTCTACTAGGCGTTAACGTGATCACGCCATTTTTGAAGCTGACCTCCAACATATCGTTTTCATGAATGCCTGCACCGCGCATGATGGACATAGGCAATGTGACTTGGTGCTTTTCGCGTACACGGATTTGAGGCATATAACTCTCAATTAGTTCGAAAATCTAAAATAAGTAGGAATTTTACTTAATTTCTTACTTTACAGCAACCGCACCTTCACACCTTTACCTTTAATCTGCGTCGAATTCAATCGATTGGCTACTTGCTCTCCAATCGCACGGCTCACCCCTACGTAGGTAGAAAACTCATTCACCGTAATCTTGCCCACCTGCTCTCGCGTGTAGCCCAGGTCAGCAGTCAGCGCGCCCAACACATCGCCGGGGCGGATTTTTTCTTTGCGGCCGCCTTGTATGTGCAGTGTGGCCATCGGCGGCACTAGTGGCTCTTTGCTGGCAGGGGTTAGCTCGGTCAACGGGTGCCATGTGGATTCGCGGCCTTGCATTTGCTCGATCTTGGCTACATAGCCCATCTCGTTCATGCTGGACAGGCTAAGCGCCAGGCCACCCTCGCCTGCGCGGCCGGTGCGGCCTATGCGGTGGATGTGCACTTCGGCATCGGGCGTCACGTCAACGTTGATCACGGCGTTTAAGTTAGCAATGTCCAGCCCGCGCGCTGCCACGTCGGTGGCCACCAGCACGCTGCAGCTGCGGTTGGCAAACTGCACCAGCACTTGGTCGCGCTCGCGTTGCTCT
>JANOSN010000718.1:0-7158 GCA_031415895.1 Polaromonas sp.
CCGAATCAATGGCCTCTAGTGCGATGCGTGGAGAGAGTTTTTTGGCCGCAAACGCCGCGTCAATCTTGGTGCGGCCGGTAAACGACGGGTGATAAGTGATGATGGGCTCAGACGCCAAATCCTCCAGCGTTAGCTGCGTAACCTGTGCTAGCTTGTGGTCAGCAGGCACTACTACGACGTGATGCCATTCGTAGCAGGGCAGGGTGACCAGCTCAGCGTAGTCCACCAGCGACTCGGTAGCAATTCCCACTTCAGCCACTTCGTCGATCAGCATTTTGGCCACTTGGGCAGGCGTGCCTTGGTGCAGGCTGACGTTGACTTTAGGAAAAGCATCGCGTAGCTTTGAAATAGGCTGCGGCAGCACATAACGCGCCTGTGTGTGGGTGGTGGCTATGCTCAGCGTGCCGCTGTCTTGCAGACTAAATTGCTCACCAATTTTTTTCAAGTTACCCACCTCGCGCATGATCATCTCAATGCTGCGCAGCACGTGGGTGCCAGGCTCGGTGATGCGTTTTAGCCGCTTACCATGCCGCGCAAAAATCTCCACCCCCAACTCTTCCTCCAGCTCAATGATGGCCTTGGACACACCCGGCTGCGATGTGTGCAGTGCCTTGGCCGCCTCAGTCAAATTAAGGTTACGCCGCGCCGCTTCTTGGACAAATCTAAATTGATGCAGGTTCATATTCTAAAAAGCAGCTAAAAACTGGGTTTATTATGCCCTTAAGTCACAGCCATATCCGCCAACAACGCTGTTACCCGAGGATCTTCTCCAATTGGTGCCACCACCTCAAAATGCACGGCTGGATAAGCTGAGCGCAGCGCAATAACCAGCTCTGGTAAATCTTCACGCGCATGTTTGCCCATACCTAAAAACATCGGCACGATACGCACATTTAAATTGCCTTTTAGGGCTGTAATCCAAGTATTCATTGCACATTCAGCTATGATTTCTGCAGCAACCGTAGGCAGATCAGGCGCGCACAGCTCTAGGTAAGCACAGCGCACCGGCAATTGCGGGTGCTGCGCTGCGATGGTGGTGGCCACGGCTTCTAGCGGTGCGCGCCACAGCGGGTCGCGCGAGCCGTGGGCAAATAAAATAATGGCGTGAGGTGATGGCATAAAAATGGGCGCTAACGTCTCAACACGAGCCAGCTGAAGGCTCCCAACGAGACCAGTGAATACAACAATCCCGGCGTGGCCGCCGTGATCCAGGGTGACCAATTATTTAAGTTGCCTGCGTAGCCAAACACGTTATTAAGCAAAAAGAAGCTGATACCAATCATCACGCCCATGAACACATAGCCGCTGATCGAACCCGAGCGAAAGTGCAAATACGCAAACGGCAAGGCCAACACCACCATTACCAAACAACTTAAGGGGTAGAAGACCTTGCGCCAAAACTCGATCTCGTAGCGCTGTGACGACTGGCCATTGGCGTCCAAGTGGCGCACATAGTGGAACAAATCTATCGTTGCCATGCGCTCAGGTTTGAGCAGGGCCACAGAGACCATTTCTGCGTTCAGGCCCGTGGGCCAGCGGTAGTTGGCGTTGACCACGCTTTGCTGCACCTTGGCCCTGGTGTCGCCCGGGTTGGCTGCGTCGTTGCCGATGACAAATTCAGTGCGTTTCACACCGTTTAAGGTCCACGATCCATCATCTGCAAAATCACCGGTTTGGGCGTTGGTGGTGGATAACAAAAAACCTGCTGAGTTAAATTCAAACAGCTTAATATTAAGCATGCTGCCCTTGTCAGTTAAAGCGCCCACGTTAACCGCGAAGCTAGAAAACTGCTGGCGCTCTTTAAGCCAAGCGCCCGTATAGCCCAGGGAGATATTGCCAATATAGCGAGACCGCAAAAGCTGCGCTGCACGTGACGATGCCGGGGCTAAATAATCACCGATGAAAAAGGTGGTCATGGTAAATGCAATGCCCAGCAGCATCAGCGTGCGCAGTGCACGCCATGGCCCCATGCCGCTGGTGCGCAAGATCGTAAATTCTGAGCTTTGTGCAAAGCGTGCCATCACAATGATGGAGCCTATCAGCACAGCAATTGGCAAAATTTCATACAAGCGCGAGGGCATCAACAGCAGCACATAGCCAAACGCATGTGATATGCGGTAAGGCTTGGCAGGGTTAACGCCTTGGCCCACGCTGTTGAGCTGGTCGACTAAGTCAAAAAACGAGAACAGCGCTAAAAACGCGAGCGCTACAAACGCTACAGTGACCAGCATTTCGCGGTGGATTAAACGGCGCAGAGTCTTCATGGTGCGTGCGTGGTTATTTGCGCGCTGGCAGTAGGTGGCGCAGGCTCCACTGCTTGTGCCGCGCTGTAAGCCATAGCGTCGTCAGCATAAACACACCACCATGCAAACCGATCATCCAAGGCAAAAACTTCACCCGCCCCGAGCCCACCCAGCCGTAGCCAATGTTAAGCAAGTTGTAATACACCACAAACGCCAGCAGCGCAAAAGCCAAGCTGTAGCCACGGCCCGCGCGCGGGTTAGTGGCCGACACCACTAAGGCCAGCAATATTAAGTTGACAGCGGCTAACACCAAGCCTAAGCGCCAGCCCAGCTCGGCGCGGTAGGCGGGCTTAGGGTCGCGCAGCAGCACTGCGGTGCGCAGGGCTTTGGGTTCGGTGGTCTCTTCAGACGATATTTTGTTTTTGCCGATCTGGGTGCCATATTCACCAAATTCGCTGAGCTTTAGGCCGGGCTGGCCCGTGGTTTGTTCAAGTTGCTGGCCGTTACTGAGAATTAAAAATTGGTTCTCACCTATCATTTCGGTACGGCCGTTGCGCGCTGAAGTCACCACGTCTTTGCCGCCTTCGGTGGATGACATAAAAATGTTGCGACCTGATCTAGGGGTGTTGATGGTGGGGTCGCCCGCACTGTCTGCATTGGCTGTCAACGAGGTAGTAGCAGTAGTGTTGCTGGTAGCTTGTGCGCTGCCTGCTTGGGCCTCATCACGCTCTATAAAAAATACTCTTGTACCGCTGGAGTTTTCTTGAAATTGACCGGGTGCGACGCGGTCTAGGTCGCCACGGGTTTGGTACAAGCCCCGTAATTGTTGTGATTGTTGGTTGCTCCAAGGCCATACAAATAGCGCTAGTAAAACGATGGTTACCAAAATAGGCCACGCAAATCGCAACACCGGCCATGCAAAACTGGCCAGGCCGCGCCCGCTGCTGAACCAAATAGCCATTTCTGAGTCGCGGTACAAGCGCCCCATGGTGCTAGTGACAGCGATGAACAAACTCAAGGTCAAAATCGTAGATAAATGGCCTAGCACTGCGTAGCCCAACAGCATCAACACATCTTGTGGGTTGACATTGCCGCCAGCAGCTAAACCTAGTGTGCGAATCAGCAGCATGCTCATCACTACGGTGATCAGGATAACCAAAGTAGCGCCAAAAGTGCGAGACAGCTCTTTGCGAAGGGAAGAATCGAATAACATTGCGCGCTGGTAACTGGTTAGCCTGAAGTATGCTGTTGACTTACAGAAAGCCTCTATTATGAACTTTGAACTCAAGACCTTATCTTTAGCCCAAGCCGCCGCAGCCCCGGCTGCCTTGTTGATTGTGCTTCTAGACAAATCTGGCACTGCCAAAACCAAAGCCACGGGCGGCGCTATCGCGGCATTGATTGCCCAAGCACATGCTGCCGGTGACATAGACGGCGCGGCTGGCAAAATATTGTCAACTTACAGCGTAGCCGGTGTCAAAGCCGCCAAAACCACGCTGGCAGGCGTGGGCGAGGGCAGTGCCCGCGATGTGCACAAAGCGGTGGCCGCTGCGGTTGCAGGTTTTAAACCTGCCAGCTTAGACAAAACACCCAAAATAGTAGTGTGTTTATCGGCGCTAGCGCATTTAGACAGCGCTGTCATGCAAGCGGCTGTCAGCGCAGCTGTGCAGGCCATAGCGCAGGCTAGTTATGTGTATAGCACCAGCAAAAGTAAACCTATCGCTCGGCGCGTAATGCTGGCCGTAGTGGGCGTGCCTGCTAATGCCAGCGCCAGTATGCAAGCGGCCTTTGACCAAGCGCAGGCCTGCGTGCAAGGCGTTGAATTTGCCAAAGAATGGGCTAACCGCCCCGGCAACTACGCCACGCCCACGATGCTGGGCGATGCAGCCAAAAGCCTCGCTAAAACCCACAAAGTGTTGCAATGTGAAGTGTTGGGCCCGAAAGAAGTCGCCAAACTGGGCATGGGATCATTTATGGCCGTATCTCAGGGCTCATCTGAGCCGCTGCGGTTTATTGTGCTGCGCTACAACGGCGCGGTCAAAACACAGGCACCTGTGGTGCTGGTAGGTAAGGGCATTACGTTTGACACTGGCGGCATATCGATCAAGCCCGCGTCCGAGATGGACGAAATGAAGTTTGACATGGGCGGCGCTGCCAGTGTGCTGGGCGTATTTAAGTCGTTGGCGCTGTCAAAGCCCAAAATCAACGTAGTGGGCCTGATCCCCAGCTGCGAAAACATGCCAGATGGCCGTGCCATCAAACCCGGCGATGTGGTGACCAGCATGAGTGGCCAAACCATTGAAATTTTGAACACCGATGCTGAAGGCCGGTTGATTTTGTGCGACGCGCTGACCTATGCAGAGCGTTTTGAACCTGCCAGCGTCATCGATATTGCCACCCTCACAGGTGCCTGCGTGATCGCACTGGGCCATATCCGCAGCGGCTTGTTCACCAGCGACGACGCACTGGCTGCAGGGCTTCTGCAGGCCGGAGAGGCTGCCTTAGACCCGTGCTGGCGCATGCCGCTGGACGACGAGTATGCAGAGGGTCTGAAAAGCAATTTCGCCGATGTAGCCAATGTGGCTGGGCGCGCTGGTGGTTCGATTACAGCCGCCAAGTTTTTGCAGCGCTTTGCCAAAGCCTACCCCTGGGCCCACCTAGACATTGCAGGCACTGCATGGAAGAGTGGTGCTGCCAAAGGCTCGACTGGTCGCCCAGTACCTTTACTGTTCAATTACCTGTTAAATCAGGCTGTAGTCCAAGTATCTACTGCTCAAGTAGCTACAAAAAAAGTAGCAAAACCTGTTGCTAACCGCACACGCTAATGACCGAGCTGGCTTTTCACTTCAACGCGCCCAGCAAGGTGGCCTACGCCTGCAAGTTGCTGCGCAAAGCCACATCTGCCGGTGCAAGGGTGGCCGTATTGGTGCCGCCTGCGTTGATGGGCCGGTTAGACCAAGAGCTGTGGACTTTTAGCCCTTTAGATTTTGTGGCCCATGTGTGCGCTCCGTGCAGCCCGCAGGCCATGGCCTGCAGCCCCGTGCTGCTGTGCGATGATGCGGCGCAGGCACACGGCTACAGCGTGCTGGTTAACTTAAGCGATGCGCTGCCAAAAGATGTGTCGCAGTTTGAGCGCGTGATCGAAGTGGTGACTGCGGACACCAGCGACCGCGCCGGCGCGCGCGAGCGTTGGAAGCAATATGTAGCACAAGGTTACGACATTACCCGCCATGATCTGCAGTTAGCCAGTTAACGTTCGGCCTCACGTCCTTCTATCACCGCCCATTTAAAGTGCATTTTCATGCTCACCACGCCTCCCAAATTTGTGCCTACCTTGACAGACGTGGTGCCGCCCAGCTCTGGTACGGGCACTGCAATAGAGTCTGGGTCAGAGCCCGTAGCAGCCGTCAGATCCATCAGTCTTGACGACGCTGCCATGCTACGGATTGAGCAGCGGGTGCTGCAAGATGTGACCGACCGCGTTATGCACCTTTTAGATGCTACGCTAGAAAAGCAAGTGCGCGAGGCCGTGGCCAGCGTCGCCTTGGCCCACGCCCATGCTATTGCCCAGGATATTTTGCCCACCATCGAAACGGTGGTCACCCACACATTGGAAACCGCACTGCGCGAAGCATTAGCTAAAGAACTGGGCAATGAATCTGGCTACAGGTAAGGGGGCGTAATAGGGTTAATCGTGAAAACCCCTACGAAGTTAACGTAGTCCCTTAGACGACTTTGTGCGTTTATGATGTATCGTCCAAGGCGTTGAGTAAAAAAATACTCTCAACTAAATGGCGATATTTGTTAATCAATCCTAAAGGGGTTTTTATGAAATTGAAATTAACCGTTCTAGCCGCACTGGCTACCATTGCAGGCATAGCGTCTGCGCAAGACATGGCCGTCGTAAAGATTGGCCACGTTGCACCTATCTCTGGCTCACAAGCAGCCTACGGTAAGGACAACGAAAACGGTGCCCGCATGGCCATCGAAGACCTCAACACGCAAAACATCGTGATTGGCGGCAAAAAGATCAAATTTGAATTGGTGGCTGAAGATGACGCAGCTGACCCAAAGCAAGGCGCTGCTGCAGCTCAAAAGCTGTGCGATGCCAAGGTCAACGGCGTAGCCGGTCACTTAAACTCTGGTACCACCATTCCAGCGTCCAAGATCTACAACGAGTGCGGTATTCCTCACATCACTCCATCAGCTACCAACCCTAACTTAACCAAGCCTGGTTACAAAACCACCTTCCGTCTGCTAGCTAACGACAACGCTCTAGGCGCTGGCTTGGCTTTCTACGCAGCTGATGGCTTGAAACTCAAGACCGTGGCCGTGATCGACGACCGTACTGCCTACGGCCAAGGTGTGGCTGAAGTGTTTAAGGCTACCGCCAAGTCCAAAGGCATGACTATTGTGGACGAGCAGTTCACCAATGACAAAGCCGTTGACTTCATGGCCATTTTGACCGCTGTTAAAGCTAAAAACCCAGATGCGATTTTCTACGGCGGCATGGACCCACAAGCTGGCCCCATGTTGCGCCAGATGGAACAACTTGGTTTGACCAAGCAAAAGTTCTTCGGCGGTGATGGCATCTGTACCAACGACCTGATCAAGCAATCTGCTGGCGCTAAAACGCTAGAGAACGTGATCTGCGCTGAAGGCGGCTCATCCCTAGCCAAAATGCCAAGCGGCGACGCATGGATGAAGCGCTACGAAGCTAAGTACCCTAAACAGTTCCAGGTTTACAGCCCATACGTGTATGACGCTGTATTCGTCTTGGTTGACGCTATGAAGCGTGCTAACAGCACCGATCCAAAAGTCTACACCGCTGAAATTGGCAAAACCAACTTCAAAGGCGTGACCACCACGGTGCAGTTTGAAGGCAACGGCGAACTGAAGAACCCTTCCATGACCC
>JANOSN010000719.1:0-4925 GCA_031415895.1 Polaromonas sp.
GCACGCTGGCGATGTCGCTCACACTCAGGCCTTCTACCAGCAGCAGGTGCAGGCTTTCGCGCTGATCTTCGGGCAGCTTGTCCATGCAGTAGGCCAGCCACTCGGCGCGCTGCTTTTGCGCCAGCTGGGTGACTATATCGGGGCTTTCGTCGGCCAGGGTGTCGGCATGGTCGGCAATATCGTCATAGCCGCGTTGGGTGTGCGGGTCTTTGCGCACTGCATCTAGCAGCTTGTGCCTTGCTATGCCCAGCACCCAAGTTTTGACCTGCGAGCCTGCGGCAAACTGGTCTGCTGCGCGCCACACCTCGTACATAGTATCTACCACCACGGCCTGCACGGCATGGTCGTCAGCTAGGCTCAGGCGGCGGCGCACAAAGGCAAACACATTGCCTTGCAGCGCGCGGTACAGCTGCGCCATAGCTGCTTCACTGCATGCGTCGCGTGCGGCTATGCGGGTGAGCAGGGTGACGTGTGGGTCTTCAAGCACCTGTAAACCAACATCCATAAGTCGGATTTATCTGTAATTTGATTAACGACTTAATTGCAAGTCCAAGCGCTCGTTTTGCTTGCGCGCGTGCAGCTATGTAGCAGAAAACCTGAATATGAATAGGTCATGCTATTTTTATTGTGAGAGATTGAAATATCAGTAGTTGCGACTATCGACTTCGCAATGTTTAAAGCATGCGCAGCAGTCTTATACGGACATGCAAAACTCACAGCGTTGTTGCTGATGGAAAGGCTTGGTGTGGTTTTAATGGTGTCACTGTTTGGCTGCGAGCCGGTGATCGTTGGGAAATATTCGGTAGTTACATTGCATTGAACTTTTTTCCAGGCACTCAATGGAAGCGATGTATCTGGCGTTACCGTAGTAGAAAGACCTAAAGGTGAAATCGTGGTGGCCGCGCTAATGCTTACGGTATCCATGTTTGCTGCGGACCCGCCTCCACCATCGATGATGTCGCCGATTGGTCCCAGCATATTGCCCGATGAGTTCACTTTTTTATCGGTACCTAGGGGCACAGGCGTGGTTTTCATATCCCTTTTGATGATCACGGTTTTCTTTGGCAGCTGCGTAGTAGGCTCTACCTCTTGCGCTGCCAGAGCGACACTGCTTGCTACTACCAAGCCTGTGCCCAAGACATTCAGCAGGCGGCTGGTGAAAGTAGTTTTAATAAAGCGGGTGAAAGTTTTCATGCTGGGGGTCTTTCAAAGAATGTGGAGTTGGCGTGGCCGTGCGGTTAATTGCGTACTGGGCAGGCCTGTGCTGCGCAATGGTTCAACGATCATTTTGAGTTTGCAGATGTAGGCCATTACGGAGTTAGCGCTATTGCGGTCGCAGTTGAGTAGTTTGTAGTCGCCTCCTGCGCGCCGTTAGGTATGGTCTGCGTGCTGGCGGCAGCGGCAACAAGTGATCCTGCAACGCTGGCTAGAGCAATGAGCCAGTGGTGGGCTGTGCGGGTAGTGTGCGACATGGGTTTTAGCTTTTGAAGTTTGGTTGAGATGAAGCTGTTGTTGTAGTTGGCCTTTTTGAGTCGCCATCAGCTTGCGCGTGGTTCAAACTATTTCAAATCGTTTTTATGTTGCACTTATGTTTCTAAATGTGTAATTAATCATATTTTGTGCGCTTATTTGGTGCGGCACAAGTTGAATTTTCATATTTAGGTGTCGTAGTTAGAAAAAACTATGGCGACGGTATAAACATTTGAAATTTTGGTTAAGAAATAATGCTTTTAGGTTAAATATTTGGTGCGCGATGACTAAAAGTGTTGTAGTACGACGAAATGCCGCCTCAAAGTATCTAATATGCGTATCTACCAACGAAAAGGGCCTGTAGTCCAAGTATTCGTTGCTTAAGTAGCTATAAAATTTATAGCAAAAAAGGCAGCGTAGTGATTAGCACCACCATGCTGCTCAAACCCTCGTTGGAAATTTGAATGTGCTAGTACTGTGCGTTTAGTTGGCCATTTGGTCACCAATGGTCATGTTGAGCACCGTAGCGTTTTTCACTTAACATGGCTAAATACAAGGTAGGTTATTGTTTTTAATAAGCATACTTGGCTGTAGTTCATGTATTTATTGCTCAAGCAGCTATAAAATTTATAGTGCTTGAGTTCTGGTGCTTGGCTACAGCAGGCGGGGCTTAGCTTTTGCCGCCTTTACCATCGCCTTCACCACCGCCACCAACTTTACCTTCACACGGTAGGCCGTTGATGTGGGAATCAACATATTTAAGATCTGCAGATACCATATCTGCCGGTGCAATAGTCAGCCTTATGCCTTTGCCAGTGCCGTCATCTTTAAGCTCGTTTTTGCCACCGCAAATGCCATGCACGGTTTTCTTAGGATTGGCTAGCTTGTAAGACCCAGGAGCGGGACCGCCTGCATTACCCATCCAAGGGCCCGCGTTCGCGTTAGCCCACACGTGGCCTGCATCAACTTGGATTTTGGCGCGGGCACTGGTGCCGCCGTTGTATTCAGCAGGTGAAATCTCTATTTTGGTATTGGCTGCGGGAGTCAGAAAGGCTGAGATTTGGCAATTGGCCATCGGCGTGCCTTTGGTGCCATTCATATTGACTTTAAAGGCCGCAAACTCTACGCGCAAAGTTTTGCCGTTGTTGACAAAGCTAGCCTTGGCGGAGCCCGCTGGGCAGCCGCTACCAGTGTGGGTAAAGTTGCTTAGCGCCACAGACTGTGCAAACGCGGCTGGGCTAAAGCATGCTGCCAGTGCCATGGCCAAAGTTAAGCCCGCGCCAGACAGTGTGCGCTGGAGGTTAGTTTTGCGTTGCAGTGTCATAAAGGTCTTTCTAGGGTTAATGTTGTAAAGCTGTTGTTCTGGCTAACTGAAGGCTTCTCCCCGCAGCTTATTCGGGTGGAATTAAGGTTGAGTCGTGGGGTGTAAGCTGGGGGTTCAAATTATTTAAAAGATACTAACTGTGCTAAACAGTAACATTAATTGTTATTGGTGCCTACCCCGTATTTGCGCGCATGCGACTAGGGCCTAGCTTGGCTGTATAAAAGCTGCTACGAGCTTGTTATAAGATCGGCGCTGAAAAACTTTCCGCTGCGCGCTGTCAAATCTCAGCGTTGAAAATCCATATTTTTAAGAGAATTTAGATGCATCGTTTGCGATCAGGTTTTGTTTTTTTAAGCGTATTTTTGCTTTTTGCAGCCAGTGCCTTTGCCCATGGTGTGGCGGTGGGGGACAAAGGCTATATCCAAGAGGTCACTGGGGTGAACCTTTTGCCGTTCATGTACCTCTGTGCCAAGCACATGGTCACAGGGTACGACCATCTGCTGTTTTTGTTGGGTGTTATTTTCTTTCTGTACAAGCTCTCGCATGTCGCCTTGCATGTCAGCTTGTTTGCCATTGGGCACTCCACCACGCTGCTGCTGGGGGTGTAATTTGGCACTAATGTCAGCTCATATTTGATTGACGCGATCATCGGTTTGTTGATTGTGTACAAATCGCTGGACAACCTGGGCGCATTTCAGCGCTGGTTTGGCATTAAGCCAACAGGATTTAACCCAAGAGGCGGGTAGCCTCAGCAGCACAGCGCCTTGCGGCTGCGACCAATGCAGGCACAAACGCGTGACCATTGCGCAGGGCACTTGACAGTACTGCCATATCTTCAATGTATTCGTGCACCATTTGGTTGCGCAGTTTACGCATTTCTAGCCAAGTATCGGCAGACTCAATAAATCCGAATTTTTCTGCTTTATCCAAGTTGTCAATGGCCGGGCCAGGTGTTTCAGCCAAGGCAAGTAATAAAGCTGGTAGTAGCTTGTCACCTACGGTGTCTTGCAGTCTGCCAAAACGGCTCACAAAGGCATCCAGCCGCTCGGCCAGCACTGGGTCAGCGTCAATCTTTTGCACCATATCTGTGGTGAATAAATCGCCAAACAAACGGCTGTCGGTATCCAGCAGATACTTGCATTCTTTGCCAGTAACGCGCGTCAAAAACTCTAGCCGCGCTGCCAGTGGCGCTGCCAGCTTCATAGTCGCAGCCCCTGCGCCATTGCAATGGTATGGATAGGCAGGTGCAAGAGGTTAGGCGCTTTGATCAGCACATCCACCTTGCGCCCTTGCATGCTTCTAGACACCTTGGCAGCCAGCCGGGCTGCCAACAGGGCGGGCTCTGCCACTGCGCTATCGACTTCTAGCAATAAATCCACATCACCCCCGCGCGCATCGTCACGCACCCGCGAGCCAAACAACCACACCCGCGCTGTACTACCCGCTAGCTGGGCAACCAGCGTGCGTATGTCGACGGTTTGTTGGGATGTAAGGCGCATGGTCAGATTTTATACCGCCTCCAATAGGCCACGTAGTGGGGGTAAAATTAACGTCTTAATAGTTTCACATCAATAAGAGCGAGAAAGGCACTGCTGGTTATGACACCGCGAACTACGACGACACTTTTTATGCCTAAAACGGCAGAAGTCCGCGTGTAGATTGGCCATTACCTTATTTGGCAGCTACGGTTTTTATAGTAAAACGCGGTTCTAGGCCGCGTTTTTGCATTTTTGGTCGCCACCCCCTAGTCTTGTGGCATCCCTTTTAAATTTTTATTCAAGAAGATCACCATGGTTCAAATTACCCTTCCCGATGGCTCGCAACGTGACTACCCTGGCCCAGTGACGGTGGCCGAAGTGGCCCTGTCGATAGGCGCTGGCTTGGCCAAAGCCGCATTGGCAGGCAAGGTACGGCTAACGGGCGAACCCGAGGGTTCGGGCAAAGTGGTGGACACCAGCCACACTATGACCAGCAACTCTAGCTTGTCTATCATTACCGCCAAAGACGCCGATGGCTTAGACGTCATTCGCCACTCCACAGCCCACTTGCTGGCCTACGCTGTGAAAGAGCTGTTCCCCGATGCGCAGGTTACCATTGGCCCGGTGATTGAAAACGGCTTTTTCTACGACTT
>JANOSN010000720.1:0-6648 GCA_031415895.1 Polaromonas sp.
GCCAGATGCCTCAGATAACCAGCCCGTTCACCCTGAGCTTGTCGAAGGGTTTATGAGGGCTTCGACAAGCTCAGCCCGAACGGTTATTTTTCAGCATCTGAGGCAGATGGCTAATCAGGCGTTTTAGCCTTGTAGTCCAAGTATTTATTACTTATATAGCTATCAAATTAATAGTATTAGAGTTATCTTCGTCGATACAAAACTTCCCCGCATGAAAGTCATCTTCGCCGGAACCCCTGAATTTGCCAGCGCAGCGCTGCAGCAGCTGCTGGCGGCGGGGTACCGTGTGCCTCTGGTGCTCACCCAGCCTGACCGGCCCGCAGGGCGCGGCCTCAAACTTCAAGCTTCGGCGGTGAAACAACTGGCGCTGCAGCACGGCATCACCGTGGCCCAGCCGCGCAGTCTGCGGCTAGATGGAAAATACCCTGAAGACGCAGCCGCAGCCCAGGCCGCCATGTTGGCCGCGCAGGCCGATGTGATGGTGGTGGCCGCCTACGGGCTGATCTTGCCGCAGTGGGTGCTAGACCTGCCGCGCTTGGGTTGTTTAAACATTCACGCGTCATTGCTGCCGCGCTGGCGCGGCGCAGCGCCCATTCACCGTGCTATTGAGGCGGGTGACGCAAACACGGGCATCACCATCATGCAAATGGACGCGGGGCTGGACACTGGCGATATGCTGCTGGTGGCTAGCCTACCGATTGCCGTTGACGACACCACCACCAGCCTGCATGACAAGCTGGCCGTACTGGGCGGGCAATGCATTGTGCAGGCGCTGCAAGCTTTGCAGTCAAGCTTGCAGCCCATAGCCCAGCCCCGGCTGCAACCCATACCGCAGCCCCGCCTGCCCCAAGGTGCAGCGCCTGACAGCGACGCAGCACGCCAGCTGGGCATCACCTATGCCCACAAAATCGACAAAGCCGAAGCCCGCATTGACTGGCAGCAGAGCGCCGCTGCCATTGCGCGCAAGGTGCGGGCGCTAGACCCGTTCCCAGGTTGCACTGCGCAGATAGCGGGCGAGACGGTGAAAATCAACGCGGCGGTGGTACAGGCAGACGTGCAGGCAGACCCGCTCGCCGTGATGCCATCCACTGGGCACCCTGCCTTGACTGTTAATAACTGTGAAAATTACTATGAAAATAATAGCAATATAAGTAATAAATGCTTGGACTATGGCACTATTTTGCACCTAAACACCGATGCTATCAGCGTGCAGTGCGGTGACGGCGTGCTGCAGCTCACCCAGCTGCAACGCGCGGGCGGCAAGCGCTTGCCTGCGGCCGATTTTTTGCGTGGATTTGCACTTCAAGTAGGACAGCGCTTTGAGTAAACCAGCCACCACCTCTGCGCCGCTGTGGCAACACCTGCAATTTGCCCAAGGCGCACGTGACATGCTGGGTGTCGCGTTAGGCATTGCCGCTTGGGGCCTGATGACGGGCGTAGCCATGCTGAAATCTGGCCTGAGCGTGGTCGAGGCCTTGGCTATGACGCTGCTGGTGTTTGCCGGCAGCTCGCAGCTGGCGGCCATGCCGCTGATCATTGCGGGCGCGCCCATGTGGGTGATTCTGGCTACGGGGTTTTGCGTGAATTTGCGTTTTGTGGTGTTCAGCATCCACCTGCGCCCGTATGTGATGCACCAGCCTTTATGGCGCCGTTTAGTTAGCGGTTACTTCACCACAGACCTAAGCTACGTCATGTTTGTGAAAACCTACGCCCACCCTGCTGCGCCGGGCGACACAGCTACTGTGCGTGCCCAAGAAGCTTATTTAGCGGGCAGTTGCGCCATCACGTGGGTGGCTTGGATGGCGGCCAGCATAGTGGGCATTGTGTTGGCCAACTGGATTCCGCAGCAATGGGGCCTCGGCTTTGCGGGCATTTTGGCGCTGCTGGGCATTTGCTGCTCGCTGGCCAGCTCGCCGCTGCGCACAGTGGCGGCGTGTATTGCCGGGGCTGCAGCGGTGGTGGCGTTTGCGCTGCCGCTCAAGCTGAATATTTTGGTGGCCATTGGTATGGCGGTGGTGCTATGTTTGTCGTTAGAAAGCCTGCGCCCCACCCAGATAGCCCAACCGAAAGACCCAGCATGAACCCCGGCGTGACCGACATTTGGACTTTGGTCACCATCGGCGCACTGGCCTGCGTGTCGGTGATCACCCGCTGCTTCTTTTTTATCTCAGCGCGCGACTGGAAGCTGCCCCACTGGGCTGAGCGCGGTTTGCAATACGCGCCCATTGCAGCACTGTCAGCCGTGATCGTGCCTGAGATGGTGATGTCGCAAGGTCAGTTGATCAGCACCTTGCAAGACGCACGGCTGTACGGCGCTGCCGCTGGTATCGGTATTTTCTTTTGGCGCAAAAGCACGCTGGGCTGCATCATCGGTGGTATGGCGGTGTATTTGCCGCTGCGTCTTGGGCTGGGGTGGTAGTGTTTCTTGCTGGGGGGGTCAACTCCCTCGGGGCAGCGCATTTGTTGGTTATTTAGCTTGGACGGGGGGCTGGACATAGCGGTGCACTCTTGGCCTAGTAACTCCCAGCCTCGTACAAGCCAAGACATAAAACTAATCACGTAAAGCATGATTTACCAAAAAAATATGCCCACAGTCCAAGTATTCATTGCTCGGGCAGCTATAAAATTCATAGTAATTGCATACTTTAAATCACATGCCAACCACTGCCTCTCACCGCTGGGCCATTGCATTGCTGTTCATCACGCCCGCGCTGTGGTCCGTTAACTATTTGGTGGGGCGGCTAGCACCCGGCACCGTGGCACCGCACATGCTGGCGCTGCTGCGCTGGGCAGGTGCTGGGCTGCTGCTAGCGGCGTTTGCCTGGCCCGAGCTGGTGGCCAAGCGTGCCCTGCTGCTGCACCAAGCCTGGCGCTACTTAGTGCTGGGCGCTTTGGGCATGTGGATTTGCGGCGCATGGGTTTATATTGGCGCGCGCTCTACCGTGGCCACCAATATCGCGCTGATCTACGCGCTATCGCCAGTCTTGATTGCTTTGGCCTCGGTG
Source organism: Polaromonas sp. (assembly GCA_031415895.1). GTDB lineage: Bacteria > Pseudomonadota > Gammaproteobacteria > Burkholderiales > Burkholderiaceae_C > JAAFIP01. Next base: position 3,006 of record JANOSN010000720.1, read on the forward strand.
CTGTGGCTGCGTGAGCGTTTGGGCAAGCTGCAGTGGCTGGGCATTGCCATGGCGTTGGGCGGGCTGGTGCATGTGGTGATCAAAGGCCATTGGACGCAACTAGCGCAGGTGCAATGGGTGGTGGGCGACGCTTGGATTTTGGCCTGCACGCTGGCCTGGACGGTGTATTCCATTTTGCTCAAGCGCTGGCCTAGCGAGTTCTCGCCGCTGGCGCGTTTGGTGCTGATCTGCGCGGGCGGCGTAACCGTGCTGGCCCCTTTGACGTGGCTAGAAGCCGTCTCTGGCCTGCCCATGACGCAGACTGTTTGGGGCCTGAAAACTGCGCTTTTAGTAGCAGCAGCAGCGCTTTTGCCGGGAGCAGGTGCTTACTTAGCCTATGCCACCATCCAAAAAGAGCTAGGCGCTGCGCGTGCGTCGCTCACCTTGTATCTGGGCCCGCTGTACGCTGCGGGCGTAGCATGGATGGTGCTGGGTGAGCCTGTTGCGCTGCACCACGCGGTGGGCGCGGCGGTGATCTTGCCGGCGATTTATTTGGCTACCCACGGCCCAAATAAGTAGCCTTTGGATTTCACGGCCTTAAAACACCTTTTAGTAGGGTTTTATGCCGATAGTCCAAGTATTTATTGCTTATACAGCTATTGATTTTATAGCAAATAGCTGCTACTGCTAATACTTAAAGTAATGCCTCGATGTCTTTGGCCAATGACGCTGGCGTGTCTTGCGGGGCGTAGCGCTTGACAACTTGACCGTCTTTGCCGACCAAAAATTTGGTGAAATTAACTTGATGGCCTTGCTGCCCAACAAGCCCGGTGCCTCAGCGCTGAGCCACTGAAATAGCGGTGTAGCCTGAGCGCCGTTAACGTCGACTTTGGCCATCATCGGAAAGCTCACGCCGTAGTTCAGCTGGCAAAAGCTGGTGATCTCATCATTGCTGCCAGGGTCTTGGTTGCCAAACTGATTGCACGGAAAGCCCAGCACCGCCAAGCCGCGTGCGCCGTAGGCCTGGTGCAAAGTCTCAAGACCTGCAAATTGCGGTGTAAAACCACAGGCACTGGCGGTGTTCACAATCAGCATCGCCTTGCCGCGAAACTTAGACAGCGCCACCTTGCGGCCAGCAGTATCCAGCGCATCAAAATCATAAATAGAAGAGTTCATGCGGGTTATGGTAGCGCAATTTACAGTTTTTGGCCCGCGCTGCCCATCGCGCCGCGTACGCCTGGGTTGGCTGATAGTCCGCGGGGGCTCCGTTGTTTTTTATAATCACAATCGACCTTTTCGCACACCATTGACCTTCGTTAGCGCCAAGTTGGCTTTGTAATTTGCCTAGCTGAGTGCTAATGTTTAGAATCAGACGAACACAATATATGCAGACGATTAACTCTTTAGCAAACTTTTCACGTAAACCGCTGACATACCAGGCGGTGGCGCAGTGGTGCACCGTGCAGGCGGGCGACAAGCCACACGTAGTACAGAGCGTTTGCTGTAAAGGCCACAGATGAGTACCCCCCACAAAATTGTTCTGATTGGTTTTTCGTCGTTTGAGCGCGCAACTTTTGAGTCGTTCTTTCGCTTGGCTGCGCGTCGCCCACCGGGCTACCTGCTAGTAACCGAGCCTAGCCAAGCCAACTTGGCCGTAGTTAACGCCGACGATCCTGCCACATTGCGCAGCGTCACCACAAACAAGCCCTGCGCCCACGTGATGCTGATTGGCAGCAGCGATGGTGGCACTGGCTGGCCCACCCAAAGCCGCCCACTGAACTTAATGAAAGTGCTGACTACCGTTGAGCAGTTGCTCAATGGCCAAAGCGCATCTGCAGTGGCCACGCCTAGTGCGCCTAGGCCCTCAATAGCTGCACCAACGCCTGCGTTTACTGCCCCTTTACGGCCAGCTTTTGGTCAAGCGTCGCCAGCAGCACCCAAGGCTATTCCAAGCCCTGCCTTCATACCCGCCACGGCTGCACCAGTTGTGCGCCCTTCTGCGCCCAGCCCGCTGACCAGTGGGTTGCCAAGATCTGTGGCTGCCCCTGCCCCCGCTGCCGCACCGACAGGATTTGCAACGACCTCCATCATGGCGCCAGCGCCAGCCCGGCCTAGCGCCCCCGTAGCTGCTCGCAGCGCAGTGCGCCTGGGCATGAGTGATGCTGGCAACCGCGAAGACAGCCCATTAGTAGGCGGACACAGTCGCCCTATGAATATCGACGAAGAGGCGAATGTTGACCATATCTTGGTGGTTGATGACAGTGACATCGCCTTGAAGTTTATGCGCAACCGCCTGACACGTTTTGGCTTTCGCACCGACTTGGTCAACTCAGGTGAAGAGGCCTTGGGCCGTTTAAACGTACGACCTTATAAATTTGTCTTTCTCGACGTGATGATGGAAGGCCTAGACGGCTACCAAACATGCCGCGCCATCAAGCAGCGCAAATACAGCGAAGGCAAGCCGCCAGTGGTAGTGATGCTGACCAGCCGGGGCGGCACGATTGACAAAATTCGCGGTACGCTGGCAGGCTGCGACGCCTACTTGACCAAACCGCTCAACGAGCGTGACCTTATTGCGGTGCTAGCCAAGCACGATCGCACCGTAGCACGCGGCTTTCAAGAAACCAACTTTGGTGCCAGCGCCAAATCAGGTTTCGGCCCAGTAACTTCCAGATAATTTATTTTTAAATATGACGCCTGCACATCTATCGTGCAGCATCCAAACCAGCCGAAGAGGAAATTTAGTTATGAAAAAAGTATTGGTCGTAGACGACGCGCCCGTTGACGCGCAAAATTTGCAGCGCATCTTCTCTGATGCGGGTTGGGTTGTGGTCTCGGCCAGCTCTGGCGCAGAAGCGGTCACCAAAGCCAAGGCTGAGGTGCCTGACCTGATCATGATGGACGTGAACATGCCTGGGCTGGATGGCTTTTCTGCTACGCGCCAGCTTATGCAAGACCCCACTACCAAAGGCATTCCTGTAGTGTTTGTCACCTCCAAAGATCAAAAAGCTGACCGGGTGTTCGCCCAAATGCTGGGTGCCAAAGGCTATGTGACCAAGCCGTACACGCCCGATCAAATTCTCAGCTCCATCTAAGCTGCGTATGCCGTTTTTCGCCCATGCTGCGCCGTTTTGGCACAGTTATTTGTTTTACGCAGGCATTCAGTGAAGTTAGCACAAGGTATTGTTTGCGGATCTTGGGCCTTGGCCTTCTCGTTTGATTGGGCCAGGCAAATCGTAGAGACCTTTGAGATCAGTGCCATCCCTAAATCGCCCAACTGGCTGGTGGGCGCGGCCAACGTCGACGGATCCATCCTGCCGGTCATTGACCTAGCGGTATATTTCAGCCCCGCCACAGCCAATTTGCAGGCCTCGCCTCACCAAAGGCTACTTGTCGGCGGCATCAAAGCTACAGATTCCGAGGACGCCATTGCTTTGATCTTCAGTGGTCTACCTCAACAGCTCAATTACGAAAGCCAAATCCTTACCTATGCAGGCGCACTGCCGGCTAATTTGCGTGAGGTCTGCGACGCGGTTGCCACTGACGTGTCAGGGCGTAACTTTTTAGAAATCAACACCGACAAACTTTTGGCTGTACTTGCAGACGAGTTGTCCCTGCTGTAACCTTAACACCTAGTAACAAAATCTATCTGCGATCACAGAGG
>JANOSN010000721.1:0-1573 GCA_031415895.1 Polaromonas sp.
AAAAAACATTTTGGTCGTGGCTTCACCCATTTTAATTGTTTGCTGGTTAACGGTTGAAAGCGAAGGGAGTCGATGAAAGATCCCGCTAAACGTTTTCAATTTCAATTCGCGTTAACGCTGTCCGTGAACTCGGTCAACACATTGAATCAAATTCGGCTAGTGCGCTCAATCAAATCGCGGTCAGCTTTGACCAAGACATGTGGCGCGGTCAATCGGGCAGCGATGCAAGCGATCTGAGCAGTGTGCTCAACACCGCCAACTTCACTTTCACCTCACTCGATGCCAACACCAGCCTGAGCATCAAACCCCAATCTATCAAATGGGATGTGCGCAGCCGTACCGCCATTTTAGATGTCACTGGCTTGCCCGCAGGCCAGTGGCAGTTATCAATTGCGCCAGCAATTCGTAGCGCAGCACAAATCAATTTGACACAAAGTTACATCAGTACCTTCACCGCCGTGCTCGACATGACGAGCCAAGTGCGCATGGAGTTTGCCAACACGCGCGGCAACCGTGCCACTGGCGAAGTCAGCTACGATGTGAATATCACTAACATCGGCACCGATGATCTGCGTGGCCCACTCATGCTGCTTCTTGACCCAGGGCGTTATTTCAACGAAAGCCTAATCGGTGCCGTCCAGGGTACACAAGATCAATCAGACCTGTGGGTCATCAATCTCACTAGTGCCATTCAGTCCACGGGTGGAAAATTTGCTGTGGGCCAGACCCTTAGCAATATTACCGTGACGGCGCGTCCAGCATCTAGTTTTGCTACGACACCTGGTAGCGCAAGTCTTGTTAAATTTAATTTAGCGCATGGGGTATATGCTGCTCCACTAGCAAATACTCCACCACTACTATCACTGCCTGATATGGACAGTAGCCTGGTCGCCCGAGAAGACGGCCTAACCGCGTTGCCGTTGCAACTCCCAGTGGCTACACCGGGTCTCGCATGGACAGCTCAAATTCAAGCCAATGATGCTGACGGAACCCAGTTTTTCTGGCAATTGGTTCAAGCACCTCGCGGTATGCAATTAGTCGCGGCCGCAAGCAATTCAGCAGATGCTACTGGCTACCATAATTTAGCTACATTGCTATGGACACCAAGTGCCACTGATTTGGCTGAAACTGAAATCATTCTGCGTGTGCAAGATAGCCGAGGTGGTATTGCCACCCGCCGATTCACTATTCCCGTAAATGGCGGCAATCACTTAGCGCAAATTGACGCTATTACCAATATTGAGTTAGATGAAGGGCAAAACCTGTCGTTGCCTTTAACAGCTGCAGATATCGACGGTGATACCGTGACTTTGAGCATACGCAACTTGCCCTCCGGTGCTAGCTTTGATGCTGCCAATGGACTGCTAAGTTGGACCCCAACTTACGATCAGGCGGGACAATACAACAACATCACAGTATTGGCTAGCGACGGTAAGTCGACGGTTTACCGCAACTTCAATATTACGGTAAATCAAGGGTATGCTAAACCCACGCAGCCTACCATGCTGCCCCAAACTTTGCGCGAGGGCGAGGCTTTTGGCATGCAGCTTTCGGGTTTTATGCCCGGCGGCCT
>JANOSN010000722.1:0-2107 GCA_031415895.1 Polaromonas sp.
CACTTTAGAAGGGGCCAAAGTGCCGTGCACGGCCTGCATGACTGTGGTGCTGTGCGGTGACAGGCCATAGTCGCGCAAGTTTTTACGTAGCGCCTGCGCGTCTACCTCGTTCCAGGCCAGGCCGCAGTCCATGCAGGCATGCGAGTGCTCGTTTTGCAGCAGCACCGGCTTACCTAGCCACGATTTGAGAATACTGCGCATGGGGTAAAACCGCGCAGCTTCGCCCAAGTTGCCACGCACCACTTTGCGGCTACCGCAGCGCAGGCAATACATTCCGCGCACTGTTTGGTTAAACATCACAGACCTTTAGCTTTAAGCAAAACTTGACTGCAGCGTGCGATACAGCGCAGTGAAGCGGGCATAGCGCGGCATCAAAGCCTCGTGCACCGCCAGTTGGGGTGCATAGACTTTTTCAACCTCATGCTGCGTGCATATGCGCTGCACTGCAGCTGCATCACCGCCCTCAACGGCCATTTGCCCTAAGCGTGCAGCACCCAAGGCGGCGCCCACACTACTGACTTTGTAGGTAGCGATGCGAATGTTCAAGGTATCGGCCAGCAATTGCGCCCACAGTGGGCTTTTTGAGCCGCCGCCTACCAATCGCAATTGCTCTGCTTGGCCACCAGCTTGGCGCAAAGCATTCATCCCGTCTAGCAAGCCAAAGCCCACGCCTTCGATCACTGCGTAGCCCAAGTGCGCCGCGCCATGCGATGGGCGCAGGCCCATAAACACGCCTGTGGCCTGCGCGTCGTTGTGCGGTGTTCTCTCGCCTGTTAAATAAGGTAGAAACAAAGGCGCCTCTGCACGCTCTTGGTCAGTGAGCTGCGCCACCTTGACCAGCAGCGCAGCTTCATCAGCACAGCCTGTAAGCTGCGTGACCCAGCGCAGGCAGCTGGCGGCTGACAGCATGACCGCCATTTGGTGCCAAGCGTTAGGCAGCGCATGGCAAAAAGCATGCACCGCATTGGCAGGGTTGGGTGCAAATTTTTCAGTGGTTAAAAATATCACACCGCTGGTGCCCAGTGATATAAAACCGTCGCCCGGCTTGATGGCACCCAGGCCAATGGCACTGGCAGCGTTGTCGCCCGCACCGCCCGCCACTGGCAGGCCTGCGCGCAAGCCCAGCAAGCCAGCCGTCTTGGCAGACAAATAGCCTGACACGGCGCTGCCCTCTACCAAGCGGGGCATGTGCTGGCGAGTTAGCCCCGTAGCTGCCAGCATGCGGTCTGACCAGTCTCTGCGCGCTACGTCTAGCCATAGCGTGCCGGCCGCATCGGACATATCGCTCACGTAGTCATCGACTAAATGCCAACGCAAATAGTCTTTGGGCAATAGAACTTTGGCGGTTTTAGCAAACACTTGCGGCTCATGCTGCTTAACCCATAGCAGCTTGGGTGCTGTAAAACCGGGCATCACTAAATTACCCGTGATCTGCTGCACTTCAGGGCAGGCCGCACTCAAGTCAGCGCAGGCTTGGCTGCTGCGCGTGTCGTTCCACAATATGCAGGGGCGCAGCACTTGGTTGTCCGCGCCAAGCAAGGTGGCACCGTGCATATGGCCAGACAGGCCAATGCCTTGCACACCAGCGTAGGCATCGGGCCATTGCTGGCGCAGGCTGGCGCATGCTGCCTGCAAGGCAACTACCCAAGACGCAGGGTCTTGCTCAGACCATTGGGCATGAGGCTGGCCGACTGCAAGCGCCTGACCAGCGCTGCCTACTGGCTGGCCTTGCTGATCGATCAACAGTACCTTGAGTTCTGAGGTGCCTAAGTCAATACCCAAATAAGTCGGATGCGCCATGCTTGTCGCCTTATGCTTTTTTAGCTTTACGTTCTTCTAGCGTCTCGCTAGCGCCGCCTTGTTTAACCCACTCATCCCAGCCACCGTCCATGTGGGCCACATTGGTCATGCCCATGTCTTGCAAGGTTTTAGCGGTCAGTGCGCTGCGCCAGCTGGCTGCGCAAAACAAAATGAATTCTTTGCTCTCATCGGCCCACATTTTCTTATGGTACGGTGACTCAGGGTCAACCCAAAACTCTAACATGCCGCGCGGTGCGTGCACGCTGCCAGGCATGGTGCCGCTGGTCAGCTCACGGATATCGCGGAT
>JANOSN010000723.1:0-4963 GCA_031415895.1 Polaromonas sp.
GCAACCCGCCCAGCTACGACAAGCAGTTTGTACGCGATTGGTTAGAGACGGCCACTGTGCAAGGCAAGCTGTGGGACAAAACCGCGCCTGCGCCGCAACTGCCCGCGCACGTGGTGAGCCACACCGCCAATACCTACCGAGAGGCGTTGCAAAGGCTTACCACCTAGCTGTTTGCAAATGCCATATTCATGGGATAGCAAGGCAGGGCTGGAGCATCTACACTGCAGCTATCGTTTAGGAGCTTTTATGAAACAATTTACCCAGTTATTTAATTTGCCACACAGCGTGGGCTTGGCTTTAGTGTCTACTTTACTGCTCAGCAGCGCCAGCTGGGCGGCGGCCCAGGCCAGCACTGCAAGCGACAACGACGGTGCACGTTGCATTTTGGCGGGCCGCCTGGACGCTAACCAGCGCTGGGCACCGCAAGCGCGTGGCGTTGAATTACTTGATGCCAGTGGCAAGCGTGTGCTAACTTCTGATAAGTCTGCTTTGAGCAATGTCAAGCAAGTGCGCATCTCTAGCCCTGCACTGCTGTCGCAGTGCAACGGTAACCAAGCTTTGGCCAAAGGTGATGATTTGGCCAAAACTGCCAAAGCCACCGTGCCCGCAGTGTCCGCCAATGCCGAGCCCGTGATGGTGCAGGCGGTGGCTTTTCCGCCGCTCAAAGTGGGTGGTGATTTGGTAGAACTGCGCCTGGATGTGCAGCCCCAGCGTGTGGTTAACCTCACCCGCTGAGCTTCACCGCTATCAGTTTAGTGTGTCTCTTTACGCCAGCTGGCTAGAACGCCAAGCTGGGCGACTACAATAAGGGCAGCAAGATTCATGCCGCCATGTCGCCACACCACCCTACCCCACTGACCACCCGTTGTTTTACCCTTTTGGGGCTGTGCCTAGCGCTGCTTGGCTCTACGGCTTGGGCTGAAAAAGCCGATAAAAATAAACCTATGAACATTGAGTCAGATGCCTTGCGGTATGACGACTTAAAGCAAACCAGTATCTTTACTGGCAATGTAGTGATTACCAAAGGCAGCATCATTTTGCGCGGTGCGCAGGTCGATGTGAGCCAAGACCCCGAAGGTTTCCAGTTCGGCACCGCTATAGAAAAAGACGGCAAGCGCGCGTTTTTTCGGCAAAAACGTGACACCGTAAAAGGCGAGCCAGAAGAGTGGATGGAAGGCGAAGCCGAGACCATTTACTACGATGGCAAAGCCGATACCGTCACCTTCACCAAAGCCGCCATACTGCGCCGCTACCGAGGCGCGGTGGTCAGCGACGAAACCCAAGGCAACCAGATTGTGTACAACAATCTAACGGACGTATTTAACGTGGTGGGTGGTGCAGGAAACGTTAGCCCCACTAACCCCACCGGCCGCGTGCGCGCAATGATCAGCCCGAAAAGCGCGAGCTCTGCCCCCGCTGCCACCACGTCACCTGCCCCACTGCGCCCCAGCACCACGATAGGCGGAGAGCGCAAGTGAGCGACGAGCAGGCCCAAGCCCAAGCCCAGGACCTAGCACAGCAGGTAGGCCAGGCTGCGCCTATAGCCCCGCCAGTAGCGTTGCGCAGCTTGACCGCCACAGGTTTGCAAAAATCCTACGGTGCTCGCATGGTGGTTAAAGACGTGTCTTTATCGGTCACGCAGGGCGAAGTGGTGGGTTTGCTAGGCCCCAACGGTGCAGGCAAGACCACGTCGTTTTATATGTTGGTGGGCTTGGTGCGTGCAGACGCTGGCGCCATCACCATCAACGGCCAGCGTGTTGAGCGCCTGCCCATCCACCGCCGTTCACGCCTAGGGCTGAGTTATTTGCCCCAAGAAGCCTCGATTTTTCGTAAGCTGACGGTGTCTGAAAACGTGCGTGCCGTGCTAGAGCTGCAGCGCGATGCGGCAGGCAAACCACTGCGCAAAGCTGAGATTGAAGACCGCCTGCAAGCATTGCTGAAAGACCTGCGGGTTGACCATTTACACGACTCACCCGCACCGGCTCTCTCAGGCGGTGAGCGCAGGCGTGTAGAAATTGCGCGTGCTTTGGCCACCGACCCGCAGTTTATTTTGTTGGACGAACCGTTTGCAGGTATTGACCCGATTGCGGTAATCGAAATCCAGCGCATCATCAGCTACCTAAAGTCGCGCGGCCTAGGTGTGCTGATTACTGATCACAATGTGCGCGAGACATTGGGCATTTGCGACCACGCATTCATCATTAGCGATGGCCATGTGCTGGCGCAAGGGGCGCCCAAAGACATCGTAGACAACCCTGATGTACGGCGCGTCTATCTGGGTGAACATTTCCGCATGTGACCGCCATGAGACAAGGCCTAAGCTTAGGGGTATCGCAGCATTTAACGCTCACGCCACAGCTGCAGCAGTCTATCCGCTTGCTTCAGTTGTCCACGATGGAGCTGGCGCAAGAGATCGACCAGATGCTGCAAGACAACCCGTTTTTAGAGCAAGACAGTGCCGAGCAAAGCTACGAAGAAATTTTGCAGGCCGAGCGCTTGGCAGCAGAGCGCACCAGCACGCCCGCCGAATCGACTGAAGCATCTGAATGGGACTACACGCAGCACACCTCAGAAGCTGCGCCTGAGAAATCTAGCGATACCAGCAACGATAGCGAGCCCAGCTTAGACAGTGCACCTGAGGCTAACATTACCGACGATTGGGAAGGCGAAGGCAGCCACGAGGTGGCCGCAGACGATGCCGAGTGGGGCAACGACGCCCCAGCGCGCAACAACAACAGCCATGAAGGCGACGATGTAGACGCCTCGTCAATGAGCGCAGAGCACGTCACCCTACAAGACTTTTTGCACCGCCAAGCGCTGGGCTTGCGCCTGCAAGACGAAGACCGTGGTGCGCTGATGTTTTTGATCGAGTCACTCAACGACGACGGCTACCTGGAAGATGATTTTGAATCATTGGCTGAAAGCCTAGGCGCGACCACGCTGGAAGATATTGAAGAGCTAGTACAACGCTTTAGCATGGCGCTGAAATTTTTGCACCATATGCAGCCTGAGGGCGTAGGCGCAAGACACTTAGCCGAATGTTTGACCTTGCAATTGCACGCATTGCCCTGGCGCACGCCTGCAGTAGATGCTGCGCTGGCAGTGTGCTCGCAGCCCATGGACTTGTTAGCTCGGCGCGATGTGAAGCGCCTGACCACGGTGTGCGCCATATCAGCCGAGCTGGTCAAAGAAGCCATTGCCGTGATCATTAAGCTAGACCCCAAGCCCGGCCGACGTTTTGCCGACACCGAGCGCAACATCATCACGCCTGATGTGATCGTGACGGCGCAAGGCAAAGGTGCATCGGCTAAATTCAAAGTGCAGCTTAACCAAGCAGTGATGCCGCGCCTGCGCGTGCACGACATATACGCCCAAGCCTTAAAGGGCGGCAAAAGCAGCGGCCACGCTGCGCTGCAAGGGCGCTTGCAAGAAGCGCGCTGGTTTATCAAAAATATCCAACAGCGCTTTGACACTATCTTGCGTGTGAGTAACGCGATTGTCGAGCGACAGCGTAACTTTTTTGTGCATGGCGCACTGGCGATGCGCCCGCTGGTGCTGCGCGAAATTGCGGACGAGCTTGGCCTGCACGAGTCCACTATCAGCCGCGTGACCACAGCCAAATACATGTCCACGCCCTATGGCACCTTTGAGTTGAAATACTTTTTTGGCTCGGCGCTGAATACGCAATCAGGGGCTAACGCCTCAAGCACGGCAGTGCGCGCCCTGATAGCGCAACTTATTGCTGCAGAAGACCGCAAAAAACCATTGTCGGATAACGCTATTGCAGACATGCTGAAAGAACAAGGCATTGAGTGCGCACGCCGCACCGTAGCCAAATACCGCGAAGCCCTGCGCATTGCGCCGACCAATTTACGCAAAACACTGTGAACGCACCATGTCCATGAACCATCTTCAATTATTTTTGCCCTGCGCAGGTGGCGTGGAAGAGCTGCTGGGCCACGAGGTGCATGGCATCACCAAGCAGCCTGTAAGCGTAGTACGCGGCGGTGTGATGCTGGAGGGCAGCTGGCGCGATGTGATGCAGCTGAACCTGTGGAGCCGTTTGGCCGTGCGCGTGCTGGTGCAGTTGCAGCACCGACCCTATAGAGATGAAAAAGATTTGTACGATGCTGCCAGTGAAGTGGCCTGGGAGCTGTGGTTTACCAATAAAAATACCTTCAAAATTGACATGACCTCGCAGCACAGTCCACTCAAAAGTTTGAACTTTGCGGCGCTGACCATTAAAGATGCGATTGCCGACCGCTTTCGCCACAAGTCTGGCGCGCGGCCCGATGTCGACACCCACTGGCCCCACGTGCGCGTGCATGCCCACCTGAACACCGACACCGTCACGCTGTACATCGACACCAGCGGTGAGCCGCTGTTTAAGCGCGGCTGGCGGCAAGACAAGGGCGATGCACCACTGAAAGAAACCCTGGCCGCAGCCATGCTGTCCGCTAGCGGCTGGAGCCCTGAGCAGCCTCTGTATGACCCATGCTGCGGCAGCGGCACCATTGCGATTGAAGCTGCGCAAATCGCGCTCAACATAGCACCGGGCCTGCAGCGCCCGTTTGCGTTTGAGCGCTATTTGCCGTTTCAAAAACATGTTTGGGAGCCTATCCATGAACAAGCCGCTGCCGCTGCCACGGCAGGCCCCGCAAACGACAAAGAAATCACCATCTTTGGCAGTGACGTAGCCCACCGCATGGTGGACTTTGCGCAGCGCAACGCTGAGCGCGCAGGCGTAGCCCACGCGGTGCAGCTGCGCGGTGGCGATGCACTGCAACGCATGCCGCCGTGCGGCACAGAGCGCAAACCGGTGATGATGATTAACCCGCCGTACGGTGAACGTATTGACGTGGCCGGTATTGCAGGCAGGCCGCGCGATGCAGACCGCTACGCACCGGCCAGTGCATCCGTCAGTACGCCGCAGCCAGTAGATTCGGATGACTTTTTTGTGCAA
>JANOSN010000724.1:0-1755 GCA_031415895.1 Polaromonas sp.
CAGTCAGGCAAGCTGCACGCGCTGGGCGTGATGAGCCCCACACGTTCACCCGTGTTTCCGCAGGTACCCACGATGACTGAAAGCGGCATTGCCGACATGAACCTGTCAGCTTGGATGGCACTGCTGGCACCAGCCAAGACACCACGCCCAGTCATCGACCAGCTTAACCGCGCGGTGCAAGCCGCGTTCGATCCTGAGCTCAAAGCCAAGCTGGCCGAAAGCGGTATTGAGGTGTCTACCAGCTCGCCTGAGGATGTGCAGCGAATGATAGCCAGAGATATCAAAGTGCATGCTGAGTTGGTTAAGGCAGCGGGTTTAACGCCACAATAAGTTTTTCAATGCAAAGTGACGCCCGTCTTGCTTTGAGCAAACTCGCGCGTCACACCTGCGGCTAGTTCTACCACCTTTAGGCCCTGAGGTGTCACATCAAACACGCCCAAGTCAGTAATGATGCGATCGACCACGCCCACGCCCGTTAAGGGCAAAGTGCAGGACGGCAAGATTTTCAGGTCTTCAGTGCCATCTTTTTTCTTAGCCACGTGCTCCATCAGCACTATCACGCGTTTCACGCCGGCTACCAAGTCCATCGCGCCGCCCATGCCTTTGACCATCTTGCCGGGAATCATCCAGTTGGCCAAGTCACCCTTCTCGCTAACCTGCATGGCACCCAAAATGCTCAGATTGATCTTGCCACCGCGAATCATGGCAAAGCTGTCGTGGCTGCCGAAGATACTGCTGCCTTTGATGGTGGTCACCGTTTGCTTGCCTGCGTTGATCAGGTCAGCATCAACTTCATCCTCGTTAGGAAACGGCCCAATACCCAGCATGCCGTTTTCACTTTGCAGCCAAACTTCTTTGTCTGCTGGTACAAAATTAGCTACCAGCGTAGGAATGCCGATGCCTAAGTTGACGTAGAAACCGTCTTCTAGTTCGCGGGCCGCGCGTCCGGCCATTTGGTCTTGGCTCCAGCTCATGTTCAAACTCCTTTAGTGTCAGTAACGGTGCGCTTTTCGATGCGCTTTTCGGGCGATGCATTGAGCACAATGCGGTGCACATAAATGCCGGGCAAGTGAATATCGTCGGGCGCTAACTCGCCCACTTCCACAATTTCTTCTACTTCGACAATGCACACCTTGCCTGCCATGGCCACTGCGGGGTTAAAGTTGCGCGCGGTCAGGTTAAAGCGCAGGTTGCCGCTTTTGTCAGCCACCGCTGCTTTCACCAGCGACAGCTCGGGCACGAGTGCGCGCTCCATCACATAAGTTTCGCCATCAAACTCGCGCAGCTCTTTGCCCTCGGCGACCAGCGTACCCACGCCAGTTTTGGTAAAAAATGCTGGTATGCCTGCACCGCCTGCGCGCAGCTTTTCAGCCAGCGTGCCTTGGGGCGTAAATTCCAATTCAAGCTCTTTGGCTAAGTATTGGCGCTCAAACTCTTTGTTCTCGCCCACGTAAGAAGCAATCATTTTTTTGATCTGGCGGGTTTGCAGCAGCTTGCCCAAGCCAAAGTCATCAACGCCTGCGTTGTTTGAAATCGCGGTGAGGTTTTTTACACCGCTGTCTTTCAGGGCATCAATCAACGCCTCAGGAATGCCGCACAGGCCAAAGCCACCTACTGCAATCAATTGGCCGTCGCGCGCCACGCCTTCTAGCGCGGCCTTGGCCGATGGATAAATTTTGTTCACTCTCGTCTCCTGCAAATAACAATTACAACATTTCTACGGTACTACCTTGATGAGGCTAGTTTATCGCTTGA
>JANOSN010000725.1:0-7860 GCA_031415895.1 Polaromonas sp.
GCTCTGTCTTCAGTATTGTTGATATGCTCACCTTGCAGCATAGCGTCACGCTGTTGTTCAAGCCCACATTCGCGCGCTAACTGCATTAACAAAGCTTGCGATGAATCGTCAATATGATTTTTAGATAAGTCTACAAAAATATGCGGCGCTTGCTGCGATAGCTTGGCCACGCGTTGCGTGTCGTCAGCTAAAGCACGTCTGGCATCAAAGCTTGCGCCTTGGGTATCGTAGTGCGCACGCAATTGCGCCCACACAGCAGTTAGGTCGCAACGCACCATGGTCAATTCCTCGTGTTTAAAATTAGCGCTTTATGCGGCTAGCAGTAGCTGGTCTAGCTTGATAGCGTCAGTGACAAAACCACGAATGCCCTCTGCCAATTTTTCAGTAGCCATGGCATCTTGGTTTAATGCAAAACGAAAAGCTGACTCACTATTAGCTACGGCAGCTATATCCATCGCTTTGGCTTTATCGGCATTCAGTGACTGCATTAAGGGTGCGTCGCTAGCTGCTAGCTGCGCTAATAACTCTGGACTAATGGTCAACAGGTCACAACCCGCCAACGCGGTGATTTGGCCCACGTTGCGAAAGCTGGCACCCATTACCTCAGTGGCAATGCCATGGCGTTTGTAGTAGTTATAAATTTGGGTAACTGACTTCACGCCCGGGTCATTAGCACCGGCCATGGCAGCTTCGTCCCAGTCTGAGCCTTTGGCTTTTTTGTACCAATCATAGATGCGGCCAACAAATGGGCTGATCAATTGCACCTTGGCAGCACCGCAGGCCACGGCTTGGCTAAAACCAAACAACAGCGTCAGGTTGCAGTGGATGCCTTCTTTCTCTAGCTGCGCAGCCGCTTGAATACCCTCCCAAGTGGAGGCCAGCTTGATCAAAATGCGCTCTTGCGGTATGCCCTCTGCGGCAGCCAATGCAATCAACCGTTTAGCCCGTGCTACGTTAGCAGCAGTATCAAAGCTCAGGCGCGCATCCACTTCCATCGACACGCGGCCTGGCACCACGTTGATAATCTCACGGCCAAAACGCACTACCAAACGGTCTAGCTGCTCGTCCAAAGGCTTGGTTTTATGTGCAGCCACAATGCCGCTAAGCAAAGGCGCATATTCAGGCTTTTGCACCGCCTTCAAAATCAGCGACGGGTTGGTGGTGGCATCTTGCGGTTTAAATTGCGCAAGCTGTTTGAAATCGCCCGTATCAGCGACCACGGTGGTAAAGGATTTGAGGGTGTCGAGTTGGTTCATAGCTAGATTATCCAACGCCTTGGCCCCTTAAAGGTTACGAAGCTGCAACAACTGACACGCCGTGGTCTGCCAAGCTCAAGCCCACATCAGCGCCCACCCGCAGCACGCTCACCAAATCGGGCGACACCACAAAGATAGCGCCCAGCTCAGTATCAAAGGTGTATTCGTAAAAACTACCCAAATACGCCAGCTTAGCCAACCGGGCCGCCATGCCCGTGCCTGTAGCGTGAATATGCCAAGCCTCAGGGCGCACAGCCACTTTGACATGGCCCGCCGTGACCGCCTGCTTGGGCTTGATCATCAACGGTCCTAGTTTGACCTGCCCATCAGCCAGTGAGGTGCCAGGAAACAACATGGCCTCGCCCATAAAGCCCGCTACAAATTCACTGGTAGGGTATTCGTACAGATCGCGGGGTGAGCCGCTTTGTGCAATCACGCCGTGGTCCATCACAATGATTTGGTCGCTCACGGCCAGTGCTTCGCTTTGGTCATGAGTGACATAAGCCACTGTCAAGCCTAGGCGTTGCTGCAAGCTGCGAATTTCTTCCCGCATCTCACGGCGCAGGCGCGCGTCAAGGTTACTCAGTGGTTCATCAAACAGCAATACCGCAGGCTCTAACACCAGTGCACGCGCCAGTGCCACGCGCTGTTGTTGGCCTCCCGATAGCTCGCTAGGCAAGCGGTTGTTGTAACCCACTAAGCCCACGTTTTTGAGGGCATCTTGCGCACGCTGTAGTGCCTGCGCTTTAGGCACATTGCTCATTTTTAGGCCGTACATCACGTTGTCAATCACGTCCATGTGCGGAAACAGTGCGTAGCTTTGAAACATCATGCTGACGTTGCGTTGCGCAGGCCCTAGGGTAGTGACATCTTGCCCGTCAATAAAAATCTGCCCACTGGTGGGCGACTCTAGCCCCGCGATCATGCGCAGTGTGGTCGTTTTACCGCATCCTGACGGCCCTAGGATAGTCGTTAACGTCCCTTTAGCTGCTTCAAAGCTAATGCCTTTAACCGCCATAGCTGCTGATGTGTCAGTGCCGTAACGCTTGGTGATGTTTTTAAAAATAATGCCTTGGTTCATGGTTTTATCTGTTCTAGAAAAAGACTAGTTTTAATGTGCGGCAAGGCTAGTAGACGCGCCTTTGCGGCGACCCAGCTTGCGTTCACCCACTACAAACTGAATCAACGCCGTGGCGCAGCTCATCAAAATAATCAACACCGTGCAATACGCCAGTGCCACGCCGTAGTCGCCATTGCCGACGCGGCCAATAATGTAGGTGGTGGCTAACTCGTTTTCGGCAGTTACTAAAAATATTACCGCACTAACTGTGGTGATGGCACGTACAAAACTATAGACCAAGGCTGCTACCAGCGCAGGCTTAAGTAATGGCATCACCACATAGCGCAAGGTTTGCACTGAGCTGGCGCGCAGCATCATTGAGGCCTCGTCTAGCGATTTGTCCAGCTGCTTAAAGGCAGCGGTGCCAGCGCGCACACCGACAGGTAAGTTGCGAAACATAAAGCACAGCACAATCACCAGTGCCGTGCCAGTCAGTTCGATGGGTGGCACGTTAAAAGCCAAAATGTAGCTCACACCTAGCACCGTACCTGGGATGGCAAAGGCCAGTAGCGCAGCAAATTCAAACGCGCTTTGGCCTTTAAATTCGGTACGTGCTAGCAGGTAGGCAATCATCAACCCTACGGTTGCCGTCATGGGTGCAGAGATAGCCGCCAGCTTGAGCGTAGTCCAAAGCGAATTCCATGCAGTTCCCGCCCACACCAAGCCGTACTGCCCCATCTCTAGGCCAAACGCATTTTTGAAGTGCGCTAAGGTTAATGTGTAATCGCGCCCCCAAGTTTGCACGAAGCCACCCGCAAAGGCAAACAAATACACAATCACCGTAAACGCCATCCATGGCAAGGCGGTGCTGTACACGATGCGCTTGACACTGGGCGGCAACGACATGGCGATGCCCGAGTCACCCTTGCCACTAACAGTCGTGAAGTTTTGCTTACCCAGCAGCTTGTTTTGAACCACAAATACGATCAGCGCAAAGCCGGTCAATATCCACGCCAATGAGGCTGCGCGCCCTTGGTCATATTGCGCGCCCACAATGGCAAAGAAAATTTCTGTAGACAGCACACTGAACTGCCCGCCCACGATGATGGGGTTGCCAAAATCAGCCATGCTCTCGACAAACCCCACCAAAAATGCATTCGCCAAACCTGGTTTGAGCAGTGGCAGCGTGATAGTCATAAACGTGCGGTGCGGGTCTGCACGCAGCGTCTGCGCCGCCTCTTCCAAGCTAGGTGAAATACCTTGCACTACGCCACGCATAATCATGAAAGCAATCGGCGTGAAGGCAAAGGTTTGCGCCACCCACACACCAAACCAACCATAAAACCAGCGTGTAGGCTCAATACCAAAAGCCCATTCTAAAAACTGGTTGGCCACGCCTGCACGGCCAAACAGCAAAATCAAACCCAGGCCCACTACAAAAGGCGGCGTGATGATGGGCAGCATGGCCAATACATTGAGCGGCTTAGCGTATTGCTTGCTAGCGCGCTCTGCCATGAGTGCCATTAAAGTACCCAACACCACTGTGGACGTAGCTGTCATCAAACCTAGAAACAATGTGTTCCAGGCTACACCGCAGCGCTGACCGCCCACTACACAACTGAGACCAAAATTACGCTCACTGGCGATACGGTTCCACATGGCCCATGGGGCAAAGGTGCTGTTACCGTCGTCTGCCTGTGTAAAAAACGCTGCGCTCAAAGCCTTGAGCACGGGAAACATAATGAACAACGCCAGCAATGCCGCACAACCCAGCACCGCGGATGCTATGAACAAATCACCTTTGAAAAATCCACGCCGTGCAGTGCCAAATGCAGTAAGCACGACCAGCGCCACCAACGCTACCACTGCGCCCCAGCCAATGCCAAATTGGTTGGCGGTCAGTTCACCAAAGCTAGCGTTCATCCATGCAAACGACCAGCCCTTAGCGCCAATGGCAAACGCAGTACCCAGTAAGCCGAGCAAACCCAATGCACCACCTGCCATTAAGACAGCACCTTGACGCTTAGTAGGTGCCATCCACGCGCCCGCGCCCGCTAGCAGCAGCCCCAGCACCCCTAGCCATAGCCAAGGTCGTCCATACGCACCCGCTTGCATCACGCCGTTGCCAGCATCTGAGTTGCTAAAAACTTGGGGGATTTGCAGCAAGCCGTTGCTGTCTTGAATGGCGTACCAAGGCAGCACTAAGTAAGCCAGCAGGCCAATGGCAAGCCACACCACAATCGCACGATTAGGGTGGGCTCTAGAGTCTGTAATTTGAGATTTCATGCAAGCATCGGCGCAGTGGCGCGCCTCAATATGTCATTGCTAACATAGGCACACTACACAGCAGCGCGCCTATGCATTACAAATAGCCCGCTTTAACGTGGCAACGAGTTAACGTCTTTTTCCCACTTAGCAATTAGACGGCGACGCTCAGCAGATGAACCGTATTTTGCGTAGTCATAGTTGATGAACTTGATTTGCTTAAAGTCTGGAATGCGCGGGTCATTTTTAGCAGCCTTGTTAGACGGCAACTGAAATTGCTTAGCAGCTGCTGCCATTTCTTGTGCTGCGGGTGTTAAAGCCCATTCGTAGAATTTTTTAGCGGCCTCTAAATTGCGTGAGCCTTTGATAATGCTCATTGAGCCAATCTCTGCGCCCGTGCCATCAGACGGTGTGATGGTTTCAATCGGGAAACCTTGCATCTTCTCGCCAGGGCCGTCATGCACAAAGCTGATGGATACTGTCGTCTCACCGCGTGCTGCCGCTTTGATAGGGCCTGTGCCACTACGGGTGTACTGGCTTACGTTTTTGTGCAATTGCTTCATGTACTCAAAAGCTTTGTCTTCACCCATCAATTGCACCAACGTAGCCACCATGGTGTAGGCCGTGCCGCTAGACGCGGGGTTAGCCACTTGAATTTCACCTTTAAAGCCGGGGTTTAGTAAATCAGCCCAGGTTTTAGGAACTTGCAGTTTTTTCTTGGCAATCAACTCAGAGTTATAGCCAAAACCCAGCGGGCCAGAGTAGATACCTACGGTTTTGTAGCCCGATTGCTTGGCCTGGTCTTGCGCCCATGGGTACAGCTGCGCCATGACTGGCGATTTGTACTCTAAACTTAAGTTTTGCTCAGCCGCCTGCAAGTGTGGGTCACCCGTGCCGCCAAACCAAATGTCGGTCTTAGGATTGTCTTTCTCTGCAATCAGCTGGGCCAGCGCTTCGCCCGAGCCTTTCATCGAAATGTTGATTTTGGTACCCGTCGTTTTGGCATACACGGTGCCAATCATGTTGCACCATTCGGCTTGCACCGAGCAAATCACGTTGACGGTTTGCGCCTGCGCAAAACTACATGCAGCGGTCAATACAAGCAGAGGGGTTAATTTTTTCATATTTCTCCTTAATTAATAGAAATTAAATTACTACCCAGTGAAATGTAATTCGTTTGAATATTTTTTTAATACAGGGTATTTACCAAAATATGACATATTTATTACACATTTCAACGGTTAGGACTTTTTATACTAGTTACGGAATTGAGTTACAGTTAGGTAACTAAATCACATACTTATGAGCTTCAATCTAGTTTTATTTGGTGGCACGGGCGATTTGAGCTGGCGCAAGCTGATGCCCGCCCTGTTTCAAGCCTTTCGACACGGCACCTTGCCCACAGGTGGGCGCATTATGGGCGTGGCCCGAGACGCGATGACCGATGCGCAATACCGCGAGCTGATTCGTACCCGTTTTGATCAAGTAGAACTGGCCAAGCGCCCTAGTGCCGACGAATTTGACCGCTTTGCGGCCATGTTGCACTACCAGCGTGTAGATTTGTCCAAGCCCGAAGACTACGCCGCGCTGAAAATGCGCTTGTCTGAGCACCAGGCCGACACCACGGTGATGTACCTGGCCACCTCGCCTAATTTGTTTACTACCGTATGCGAGCAGCTAGGCGCTGCGGGCCTGAACACCGCCAGCACGCGCATAGTGCTAGAAAAGCCATTGGGGCAAGACTTGGCTAGCAACCGCCAGATCAACCACACGGTACTGCAGCACTTTAGTGAAAAGCAAGTTTTCAGAATTGACCATTATTTGGGCAAGCCTTCAGTTCAAAACCTGATGGCGCTGCGCTTTGGCAATGCCATGTTTGAACCGGTATGGCGGCGCGAGCATATTGCCAACATTCAAATTACCATGGCCGAAGACTTGGGCGTTGAAAAACGCGGCGGCTACTACGACGGCATTGGCGCGCTGCGCGACATGGTGCAAAACCATGCCCTGCAGTTGCTCTGCGCCGTGGGCATGGAGCCGCCTATCAACGCGCATGCCGATGCCATTCGTGATGAAAAGCTTAAAGTACTGCGCTCACTCACGCGCTGGACACCGCAAATGTTGTCGCAGCACACCGTGCGCGGCCAGTACACCGCAGGCAACATTGCAGGCCAAGCGGTGCCTGGATATTTACAAGAGACGGGTGTGAACCCGCAAAGCCAAACCGAAACCTTTGTAGCCCTGCGCACCGAGATAGCCAACTGGCGCTGGGCAGGTGTACCCTTTTATATCCGCACTGGCAAACGCTTAGCGGGGCGTGAGGCGCACATCGTTGTCAACTTTAGACCCACACCGCATGCCATTTTTACCACCCCCACAGGCATGGCCAACAAGCTGGTAATTCACCTGCAACCCAAAGACGGGCTAGAGCTGCACCTAATGGCCCAAGGCCAAGCCAACCGCCGCGACTCTAGCAGCCTGAGCAGTGCACAGCTAGATTTGGATTTTGACAAACGCTTCGGCACCGAGCGCGTGGGTGCGTATGAACGCTTGTTGTTAGACGTGATTGACGGGCGCTTAAATTTATTTGTGCGCAGCGACGAGCAAGAAGAAGCATGGCGCTGGGTAGAGCCCGTGCTAGAGCACTGGCGCAACGACACCGTGGCCCCGCGCGGCTATGCAGCAGGCACTTGGGGGCCAAGCGCTGCCAGCGCCATGATTGCGCGCGATGGCTATGCATGGGAAGAAGAAACTAGATGAAAGTAACACCATGCTAGACCGCATCAAAGCCTCTTTGCCATCGCTGGCACCTGCGGAGCAACGCGTGGGTAAGCTGGTGCTAGCTGACCCACGCGCGTTTGCCAGCCTACCCGTGAGCGAGCTGTCTGACCGCGCGCACGTCAGCAAGCCTACCGTGGTGCGCTTTTGCCGCAGCATGGGCTATGACGGCTTGAGTGACTTCAAACTCAAGCTGGCAGGCACCGTGAGCGAAGGTGTGCCGTTTATCCACCGCAGCGTCGACGTAGACGACAAGGTAGGCGATATATTGGTCAAAGTGATTGACAACACGGTAGCCGCATTTTTGAAATATCGCAACGATGCCTCAAGCTTTGCCGTAGAAAAAGCTGCCGAGGCACTGACCGACACCTATAACAAGCGTGGTCGCATCGAATTTTTTGGCGTGGGCAACTCAGGCATCGTGGCGCAAGACGCGCAACATAAATTTTTTCGCTTAGGCGTCACATCTATCGCCTACAGCGACGGTCACATGCAAGTGAT
>JANOSN010000726.1:0-2535 GCA_031415895.1 Polaromonas sp.
CAGCGGCATCAAGGAGGAGGCGGCGGCCCTAGGCCGCCCCGGGGGACAGCCGCGAAGCTGAGTACACCGTAGGCCTGATCCAGTACAAAACAGTGAGTACGCCATAGCCCTGTTGACGTACAAAAATCAAGTTATCCAAGGTCTGGGATAATCACCTCATGAGTATTACTATCAAAGACCAAGCCGGTATCGCGGGCATGCGTGTGGCGGGCCGGTTGGCGGCTGAAACGTTGGACTACCTTACACCGTTTATCAAGCCCGGCGTCACCACCCAAGCGCTGGACAAACTGGCGCTCGATTTTGTCGTCAACGTGCAAAAGTGCACCTCGGCCACCGTGGGCTATGCGCCTGCGGGTTATCCGCCGTTCCCAGGCGCTATTTGCACCTCGGTTAACCACGTGGTGTGTCACGGTATGCCCAGCGACAAAGCGCTGAAAAAAGGCGACATTATCAACATCGACGTCACAGTCATCAAAGACGGCTGGCATGGTGACACCAGCCGCATGTTTTTAGTCGGCGAGGTATCGCCCTTTGCTAAGCGCCTGTGCGATTTGACCTATGACGCGATGTGGCACGGCATTAGCAAAGTCAAAGCCGGTGCGCGGCTGGGCGATGTGGGCGCGGCAATTCAAAAGTTTGCCGAAGGCAATGGCTACAGTGTGGTGCGCGAGTTTTGTGGACACGGCGTGGGCCAGAAGTTTCACGAAGAGCCGCAGGTGCTGCACTACGGCAAGGCAGGCACGGGTGAGGTGATGGTGGCAGGCATGATTTTTACCATCGAGCCGATGATTAACCTAGGCCGCAAAGACATACGCGAGCTAGGCGATGGCTGGACGATTGTGACCAAAGACCACTCGCTGTCTGCGCAGTGGGAGCACAGCGTGCTAGTGACCGAAACGGGTTGGGAGATCATGACCCAGTCTGCGGGCACACCGCCGCCGCCAAGCTTTGTGACAGTAGCTTAACGCTATAAATTTTATAGCTGCTTGAGCAATGAATACTGGGGCTAAAGAGCAATATCGCTCACAAAAGCACGTTGTACTGACCGCTATTGAAGCTACTGGCGCGTCCACACGCAGCGTCAAGCGCCAGTTGCACCTGCTAAGCCAAGCTACCGACGATGTGCTGCGCAGGCTGTGGACCGAGGCCGCATTAGATGCTGCATCTGGAGCGGGTTGCGCACTGGTGGCAGTAGGTGGCTTTGGCCGTGGTGAGCTGTTTCCATATTCAGATGTTGACGTGTTGCTGCTGCTGCCCGATAGCGCGTCCGAGGGCGACGACGTGCAGCTTAAAAGCTGTATTGAAAACTTTATCACCGCCTGCTGGGACGCAGGGCTAGAGATAGGCTCTAGCGTGCGCACTGTGGCCGAGTGCGTGGTGGAAGCCGCAAGTGACGTGACCATACAGACCAGCCTGCTCGAATCGCGCCTGATCACCGGCGATGCCAAGCTGTACAAGCGTTTTACCAAAGCTTTTGACTCCGCCATGGACCCACAGGCGTTTTTTACCGCCAAGTCGCTGGAGATGCGCCAGCGGCACACCAAGTTTGAAGACACGCCCTACGCACTAGAGCCCAACTGCAAAGAGTCGCCCGGTGGCCTGCGTGATTTGCAAATTATTTTGTGGGTAGCCAAAGCTGCAGGCCTGGGTAAAAGCTGGGACGAACTGGCCCGCACAGGCCTGGCTACGGCGCTAGAAGTTAAGCAAATTAAAGTTAACGAGGCGCTGCTGAGCCTGGTACGCGCGCGGCTGCACATAGCGGCCAAGCGGCGCGAAGACCGCTTGGTGTTTGACCTGCAGCACGTGGTGGCAGAGAGCTTTGGCTATGCAATGGCCCCCACGCTGCGCGCTAATGCTGCTTCGCTGCCCCCCGAGGGGGCCGCGCTTTCGCCTAGGGGCGGCCCGTCGGCGAAAGCCAGCAATCAGGGCGAGGGCTACAGCCAACGCAGAGCCAGCGAAAAACTGATGCGCGGCTACTACTGGGCGGCCAAAGCGGTGGTGCAGCTCAACCAAATTTTGCTGCTCAACATTGCCCAGCGCATCGAAGAGGCGACCAATCCGCAAACCTACGAGCCGCAGCCCATTAACGCCCGTTTTGCCAACATGGCTGGCATGATTGAGGTGACCAGTGATGACCTGTACATCAAGGACCCGCATGCCATCTTAGAGACGTTTTTGGTGTACCAAACTACGGTGGGCGTTAAGGGCCTGTCAGCCCGCACCCTGCGCGCGCTGTACAACGCACGCGGCGTGATGAATGCCGCCTTTCGCGCCGACCCGGTTAACCGTGCTACGTTTGTGCGCATTTTGATTCAGCCGCAGGGCATTACGCATGCTTTCAGGCTGATGAACCAAACCTCGGTGCTGGGCCGCTACCTGTGGGTGTTTCGCAAAATTGTCGGGCAAATGCAGCATGACTTGTTCCACGTGTACACCGTCGATCAGCATATTTTGATGGTGCTGCGCAATGTGCGCCGGTTTTTTATGGCCGAGCATGCGCACGAATATCCTTTTTGCAGCCAGCTGGCCAGT
This sequence comes from Polaromonas sp., assembly GCA_031415895.1. Classification (GTDB taxonomy): domain Bacteria; phylum Pseudomonadota; class Gammaproteobacteria; order Burkholderiales; family Burkholderiaceae_C; genus JAAFIP01. The sequence continues at coordinate 2,533 of JANOSN010000726.1, forward strand.
GGC
>JANOSN010000727.1:0-2582 GCA_031415895.1 Polaromonas sp.
GTTCGGGACAACTCTACAACAAAGTTGTGCGCACAGTGCCTAATGTTGGTCAGGACTTGGGTTTGTCTAAAGAGCAATTTGCCAAGAGTGGCATCGGCACTCGTGACATCCCAGCGCTATGCAACTAATTAAAAATTGTTAAAGAAAGAACCCAGCGCATGAACTGCGAAAAAGTAATGCGCTGGGCTACAAACTAATGCCTGCACAACAATCCAGCAATGAACAGACTGTGGTGCTGCAGACGCAGGAGCTCACAAAGTCATACGGTGCTTTGACGGCAGTCAAGGACGTCAATCTCAGCGTTGAACAAGGCGAACGAATTGTAATTCTGGGACCAAATGGCGCAGGAAAAAGCTCCTTGCTTAATATCCTAGCAGGAGAAGTTGCACCGAGTAGCGGCAGCGTATTGCTTTTCGGGAAAGAGGCTGCGCAATTATCGATTGCTGGTCGTGTAAAAATGGGTCTGCGCAGGACATTTCAACATTCACAATTGTTGGCACAAATGACAGTAGAACAGCATTTGGCTCTAGCTATACAAGCCTATGCGCAACAGCATTGGAGTTTGAGCGCTGCACTTGGCTACGCCCGGCGCCAAGCGGCCCATGAATTGGCGCATCGTTGTCGAATAGAGCCGTTGCTTCTCAAAAAAGCTAATGAGCTGTCGCACGGAGAGCGTCGTCAACTGGAACTGGCGATGTCAATGGGTGGTGCTGCGCGCATATTACTGCTGGATGAGCCTGCTGCGGGTTTGTCGCCAAACGAGCGTACATGGCTCAAGGAATGGATACTGCAACTAGATCGCAGTGTCACGGTTTTGCTCATTGAGCATGACATGGATGTGGCACTGTCTGTTGCTGACAGAGTTATTGTCATGCAAAACGGTGTTGTAGCGTTCCGTGGTGACGTCAGTCAGGTGATCGCGGACAAACATGTACAAGAAATTTATCTAGGCTCAAACAGCCACGACCAAGAGGTTCGCGCATGAACGCTCCAAAGATCTCAGACAGTCCTTTGGATTTACTTCTGAAAAATGTCCATGTCCACTTGGGCGGCTCGCACGTGTTGCAAGGCATTAACCTTCAGCTCGATTGCGACCATGTTGTTATTGTCGGTCGCAATGGCATGGGTAAATCCACTCTATGCAATGCCATTGCGCGTCACGTAAACGCAACAGGTTCTATCAAGTTAGGCGCTGTTGAATTGATCGGGAAAGAGATAAATATATGCTGTAGAGAGGGGATTGGCTATGTCCCCCAAGGTCGGCGCATGTGGCCATCTCTGACGGTTGACGAGACCTTGCGATTGGTTGGCAAAAATTCCAAGAATTGGCGCGCCTCAGATATCTACGAACTTTTTCCAAGATTACATGAGCGGCGATCAAATAACAGTACGCAATTGTCGGGCGGAGAACAGCAGATGTTGGCAATTGGCAGGGCATTGCTACTGGATCCCAAAGTTTTGTTGCTTGATGAGCCTAGCGAAGGTTTGGCACCGGTCATAGTGGATAAATTGGCACAGTTGTTTAAAGAGCTACCTGAAAAATTTGGCGTTCGAGTTTTGTTAATTGAGCAGAATCTGAGCCTAGCCACCCGTGTAGCCGATAAGTTGCACGTCATGGTTAACGGTCGTATTGAAACGGTGGTTGCTAGCCAGGATTTACTGTCAAACCGCGAATTGCAAAGTACATTGCTTGGTGTTTCTTGAAAATAGTATGAATATGCACTCATCTCAAAAAATGGTCTGGATTGTCGGCACATTTGATACCAAAGCAGCAGAATTTCAATACATCGCGCAATGTTTGCGCGATCAGGGCGTTGCATGCCTAACTGTGGATGTATCTACGTCTGAGTCGGCTCACCGTGGCGCAGACATGGATGCTGCAACGGTAGCTGCGTACCATCCATTAGGTGCTGCTGCTGTGTATACCGGTGAGCGTGGCAGTGCAATCAGCGCCATGGCGCATGCCCTACGCGAGTGTGTGTTGGCGCACCAGCACGAATTAGCCGGGATGATGGGTGCTGGCGGTAGCGGCGCGGCGGCTCTCATCAGTTTGGCGTTACAGGCCTTGCCTGTTGGCATGCCCAAGTTGTTGGTAACCACGATGGCAGCTGGCGATGTGAGGCCCTACGTCGGTGCCAGTGACATCTTTATGCTTTATCCAGTGACGGATGTGTCTGGCATAAACTCAATTTCAGCAACAGTTCTTGCAAATGCCGCACACGCCATGGCGGGCATGGTTAAGTTCGATAAACCCCAGTTATTGTCGTCCAAGCCTGCTATAGGATTGACAATGTTTGGTGTTACCACGCTATGTGTTCAGGCCGTAACGGACGCTTTGTCAGTCGATTTCGATTGCATTGTTTTTCATGCGACGGGCTCGGGTGGACAAGCCATGGAAAAACTGGCGGTCAGCGGGCTGTTGCAGGCAGTACTTGACATCACGACTACCGAGATCGCCGATGAACTCGTCGGGGGTCAATTGTCGGCGGGCCCAGATCGGCTGGACGCAATTGCCAAAGCTGGCATACCCTACGTCGGATCGCTGGGTGCGCTTGATATTGTGAATTTTTGGGCCATTGATA